>NZ_JBNPLX010000013.1:0-101639 GCF_050313695.1 Bariatricus sp. SGI.161 | reverse complement strand
CAACCAATAAAAACAGCCAATTTTTATCGACTGTTTTTATTTCTATTATCTTCTCAGATATTCTTTGTACCAATCAACAAATTTTTCCAATCCGTCCTCTAATCTAGTATTTGGCGCATATCCAAAATCTTTTTTTAATTCACTAATATCTGCGTATGTTTGATATACATCGCCAGGTTGCATAGGCAAATATTCTTTTTCTACCGATTTTTCTATTACATTCTTACTCATTAAAAGATTTTCTAATATTTTTACAAAGTCCATTAAACTTTCTGGCTTATTATTTCCTATGTTATAAACTTTATATTTCACTCCATTTTCATCCTGTTTGGGAACTTTTTTCATAATTCGAAGAATACCATCAACAATATCATCAATATATGTAAAATCTCGATACATATTTCCGTAATTAAAGATTTGTATTTTTTCATTTTTTACCATTTTATCAGCGAAGGAAAAATATGCCATATCCGGACGTCCCATAGGTCCATAAACTGTAAAAAATCTTAATCCAGTTACTGGAATATCATATAATTTACTATATGCATATGCCATTAACTCATTACTTTTTTTAGTTGCTGCATACAATGAAACAGGATTATCCACTTTATCTTCTACTGAATATGGCACTTTTTTATTTAATCCATACACAGATGAAGAAGATGCATACACCAAATGCTTAACACCATTTTCCCCACTATCATAAGAATGACGGCAACATTCTAATAAATTAAAAAAACCTATAATATTACTATCAATATACTCTTCTGGATTGGTAATACTATATCTAACTCCTGCTTGTGCCGCTAAATTAATCACTATATCAGGTGAATATTTTTCAAAGATTTCTTTTATTTTTTTTCTATCTCTCAAATCTCCTCTTATAAATACAAAATTATCAAATTTATCCAGCAACTGGAGTCGCTCATTTTTCAAGCGCACATCATAATAATCATTTAAATTATCGTATCCTATAACAACATTATCTTTATTTTCTTCCAGGATTCTTTTTGACAAGAAAAAACCTATAAACCCTGCTGCTCCAGTTATTAAAATGATTTTTTTATCCATTATTTACCTACCTATGCTATAATATTCTATCCCATTATTTTTCATTTCCTCTGGGTTGTATATATTTCTCCCATCATATACTAATGGAATACGCATACATCTTTTAAATACTTCAGGTGCAATATCTTTAATTTCACTCCACTCAGTAAAAACGAAGCAAATATCTGCTTGATTCAAAGCTTCTTCAATGCAATTTGCATAATTCATATTTCCTTTGTTATATCTTCCCTGCGGGTATAATGTTGCAAAGTTTTTTTCCCCAACAGGATCGTATGCCCAAACATCCGCTCCATGCTCCAGCAAAATTGGAATATTATCTAACGAAGGAGCTTCTCTCAAATCGTCTGTTTCTGGTTTAAACGTCAAACCTAAAACTGCCACTTTCAAGTTAGCAAATGTTATCATCCTATTACTTGCTTTTTTAATAAGTTTTAATTTTTGTTCCTTATTTACTTCAATTGCAGCTTCCACAGTTCTTAATTTATATCCTCTTTTCTCCGCCAAAAAGCTTAACGCTTTCGTATCTTTCGGAAAACAACTTCCTCCATAACCAATCCCTGCCCTTAAAAAGCATTCACCAATCCTTTTATCATATTTCATTCCTTCTGCAACATCCTCTATATTGGCACCAACCAACTCACACAAATTAGCTATGTCATTCATATATGATATTTTTAATGCCAAAAAATCATTACATGCATATTTTATCATTTCCGCCGAACGCCTACTTACCGATACAATTGGAATGTTAAAAGGTCTATAGACCTCTTTTAAAATTTTTTCTGCACGTTCACTTTCTGTACCTATAATAATGCGAGGTGCGTTTAAGGTATCATGCACTGCTGTTCCTTGTGCCAAAAATTCCGGATTAGAGGCTACTTCCACTTTCACATCATTTACGCGGAAATCTGCAATACATCTTTCTACTTTATCGTTAGTCCCAATAGGAACTGTTGATTTAACAACAACCAAGCAATCTTTCTCAATATTTTCTGCAATCTGTCTTGCTACAGTCGCTATAAATGAAAGATCTGCATTTCCATCTGGCATTTCTGGTGTTCCAACTCCAATAAATATAACATCTGCATCTCGATATGCCTCAATATAATCTATTGTATAATGCAGCCTACCTTCTCTATAATTTTTCTTCATTAATTTTTCCAAATCTTTCTCATAGATAGGTGCTATACCAGACTCCATTAATTTAACTTTATTCTCATCTGTATCCACACATGTAACATTATAACCTTTTTCAGCAAAACATACCCCTGCAACTAAACCAACATATCCCGTTCCTGCCACAACTAATTTCATATAATTTAAGCACCTCTCTTATTTAATGATAAACTACTACAGTTGTTCCAGATGGTATATTATCATATATCCATTTAGCATTTTCAATCTTTAATCTTACACATCCATGAGACAACGGCATCCCTACTCTTCCATCTTGTAATGTTCCATTTTTATTATACAATACCGAATGGAATAAATAATTTCCTCTAAACTGAGTCCACCAAAAGCATCTTGAAGCTCCCGAATCAAAATAATATCCTCTACTTCCTACATTAAAGACACCTTCTACAGTTGGAGTACTTGGAGCTCCATCTGCGCAATCCCACATAACGATGTTATTCCAAAATCCTCGTGCTCCTTGGAATATACCAACCTTATGTGTACTTCGATTTACTAATATGAGATATGGCGTTGTACTTGAATAAAGATTCGCTCTTAATAACATTTCTTGTCCTACTACAGGCGCCTTTTTATAATGCCCACTTGTATTTCCCGGCGCACCTATATCTTTGGGTAAAACAATAATCTGAATAGCCTCTAATTTATAGGCATACCCTGAACTTCCGGCTTCTTCCCCATTCTTTGCCCAACCTAACCAACCAAAATTTGAAACGTGAGCTCGATAATAAATATCACAATATTTTTCCATTTCTCCCGTTAATTTAATTTGCACTGCTTCGGCCCTTTTTCCCTGACCAACAGTTCCCGAAATATCTCCGTCACTCCTCCAATCTTGCCAACCGATATCTGAAACATGAAGTCGATATGTAATTCCCCCTGTATATAAAGAACCTTTATCATCATTTTTTATGGACATCGCCATTGCTTCTATACTTCTATTTTCACCAGTCGTTCCAATAATATCACCTATATATCTAGTATCCTGCCAACCAATTCCAGACACATGTGCTTGACACTCAATTTTAGCTATACATTCTCTCGACAAATAACTTCTTCCTGTTTGATTTGGCTTGTTCTCACTTTCTTTTTCAACTAATTGAATCTGAATAGCTTCTACGGCTGATGCATATCCTACTGTTCCTGCTATTTCTCCATTCTTTGCCCAGCCTAACCATCCGTATCTTGCAGCATGTACCCTATAATAGACATCATATTGACTATTTAATTTTTCATCCAATTCAATACATATTGCTTCTATAGACTTACTTTGCCCTGTTGTTCCTGCCAATTGTCCATCCGATTTTGAATCTTGCCAACCAATTCCAGACACATGTGCTTTGTATATAACTGATCCTCCTAGTTGCTCTCCCACTTCAATTTTTATCGCTTCTATTCCGAGCGATTTTCCTGTTGTTCCTGCTGTTGATCCATCTTTTACTTTTGATTGCCATCCAATATTCTGAACATGTGCTGTATACATTACATTTCCCATATTCCGCTCTGTAAGATACGTTTTACCAGTAACAACAGGTGCATTAACATCATTCTTTTCATACAATACTATTTCAACAGCTTCCATTGCACATGCAAATCCAACAGTTCCTGCAAGTTCTCCATTTTTCGCCCAATCAAACCATCCATATTTTGCCGAATGCACCCGATAATATATATCATATTGTTCAGAAATTGTACCTTTCAATCTAATTTTAATTGCTTCAACAGCCTTTGCTTTTCCTACTGTTCCTGCCAATTGTCCATCATTTACAGACTCTTGCCAACCAATATCTTGCACATGTGCTTCGTATTCAATTTTTCCATCCAGACTATTCAAATCATCTAATTCAATTTTAATTCCTTCTACAGCCAGCGCTTTTCCTACTGTCCCTGCAGTCATTCCGTCTACCACTTCATTTTGCCAGCCAATATTTTGTACATGAACACTATATCTAACTGTTGGTTTTTCTTGTGTTTCTTGTGTTTCTTGTGTTTCTTGTGTTTCTTGTGTTTCTTGTGCTTCTTCTCCACTTTCTTTTACTTTTTTTTCTTCTTTTTCTATTTCACTATTTTCCTCAAAAACATTTTCTTCCAATATTTCGTTTTCAACATTCCCACCATTTTCTTCCAATGCATCATATTCAATATTCTCTACATCCTCTGCATGTACTGAAAATATCGATAAATTAAAAAAAATTAAGACTAAAAGAAATGCTATAACTTTTTTCCCAAAAAAATTCCTTTTCATTGTTATCCCTCACATCATTTTTGCAAAAAAGAATTAATTACACTTCCAGGTGCCACTTCTCCTTTTTTTACAAGTTTAATTTGCACTGCTTCTACCTTTTTTCCATATCCTTCTGTTCCAGCCTTATCTCCATTTTTAGCCCAACCTTGCCAGCCAATATCACTTGTATGTACTCGATAATAGATGTCATATCTTTCTTGCATTTCTCCTGTTAATTTTATCGATATCGCTTCTATTTTTTTATTTTTCCCTTCGGTTCCAGACATCTCTCCATTTGATACATAATCTTGCCAGCCAATTCCTTGTACTAATGCACAATATTCTACATTTCCTTCATATTCTTGGTCTTCCAGTTCTATCTTTAATGCCTCTACCTTCAGATTTCTTCCTGTTGTTCCTGCTGTCTCTCCATTTTCTACATAACTTTGCCAGCCAATATCCTGTACATGTGCTTTATACTTTATACTGCTAGGTTTCTTTAAATATGCATTCTCAGTATTTCCAGGCGCTTCTGATCCTGCTGGAAGTAACGCAATCTGATATGCTTCTATAGGATACCCATATCCACTGGTCCCTGCCATCTCATCATTAAATGCCCATCCTAGCCATCCCAGATCATTTATATAAACCCGATAATATATATTGTAATTTTCAGCATTCTCTCCCTCTAATTTTATTCTTATAGCTTCAGTTGCCTTGTTCTTCCCTGTTGTTCCCGCGACCTCACTATTCGTCACATAGTCTTGCCAATTTCCATCAATACATGCACTATATTTTATGTTTACTCCTTCTAAATTTTGAATACTAATTTCAAATGCTTCTAGCTGCTTATTTAATCCTACAGTCCCCGCAACTTTTCCATTTGAAACTCTATCCAACCATCCAGAATCTTGGATATGCGCTGAATATAAAACAACATCCTTTACTTCCTCTGGTATCGAAACAGACATTGACACTCCATGATTCTCTGGATATCCAATCAAATAATTCATATCAACATCTGAAGATATTCCCGATACTCTTCCTGATGCAGTATACTGCCATATTGCATACTCTCCCGAATATTGACATGTAGAATTATATTGTGCTACCCATCTATGCCATTGTGAAAATCTTACATCCGTCAAATAATTATTCCACCAATCAAGATTCGCATACACACCTACCGCATATCCGGCTTTTTCAATTGTAGAACAAAATGTCTGGGCAATTTCGCCCAAATCGCTTCCGAGTGTACTTTTATCCTCCATATCAAAATAAATCGGATACGAAAGATTATGACCATTTATCAAGCGTAATACATGCTGTGCTTCACTCAATGCCCTCTCTGTATTTGTTGCATAGGAATATATGTATACTCCATATGGAATTCCTAAACGTTCACATTCCGAAACATTTCTTTCCCAAAACTTATCATCTTGATCCGTCAAATTCATTCCATATCCACACCGAAGAATAACAAAATCCACCCCTGATTCTTTTACTTTTTCCCAATCAATTTTTCCCTGATGCTCGGACACATCAATTCCTGTTCTTGTAGCATTCGAATGATATGCATAAACTGCAGCTCTACTTTTTGCAGATGACTCTGGTTTTAACAACTGTCCGTCCGTGTAGCGCCAACTATTTGCATGGTCTCCTTTCTCCGGATTGATTGGATTTGCTGAATCCTCCATCTGTTCTTCATTATTCAGAATAATATCCTCGATTAATTCTGTTTTCTCATTCTCAATATTTTCTTCTTGTACGACACCTTCTATATCATTTTGCGTTACTTCATCATTTTGACTAAAACTTTCGTTATCTGCATTCACTTGAAAAGATATCATGTTTACATTAATCAAAATCAAGGAAAAAAGTAACATTACTGAAATAAATCTTCTCATTCTTTTTCACCTTTTATTTTCTGCATTTCTTGCCTTTTCTCATATAATGCCAATTCTTGTGCTAAGTTTTTAATACGTATTGACATTCTAGATATAGACATCGTCAATCCAAAAATGATAATTAACGAAAAACAAAATCCCAAAAAAAACAACATATTAATAGGAAGTTCAATTCCCATAAAAACTGCCAGCCAATTCATAATTCCTGGAAACAAATCCAGTATAAGGACTCCCACTCCAACACAAAGCCAAGCCAATGCATATCTTAATTCCAAAGCTTTTTTTCTAATCATATTAATTATAATGCATAATGCTATTAGTAAAACTACTGCTACAATTATTTGAATTCGTAATCTCATTTTCTTTTCCTACTTTCTAATACACTCAATTAAAATAGCCAAAGTTACTTTTATCATATAATAAATAGATTTCTTAGGTGAGATTGATGACACACCACCTTCTCTTGCTTTCATTATAACTGGAAGTTCTTTAACTTTTTTCTCTTTCCTAAGAATCGAAACTACACTCTCTGGTTCTGGGTAATCCTTAGGGTAATCATATGCAAATATTTTCATTATTTCTCTATTTACCATTCTTAATCCAGATGTGGGATCTGTAATCTTTGTACCCGTCAATACACGAATTAATATTGCAAAATACTTAATTCCAATTCGCCTTGTACCAGATGACTGAAAGCCTTCTTTATTAATAAATCTTGAACCAATAACCATATCCAAATTATTTTCATTTAAATATTCTACCATCGTGTTTAAAAATTGAGGATCATGTTGTCCATCTCCATCTACTTGAACTGCAACATCATATCCTTCTTCATATCCATATCTATATCCTGTTTGTACTGCACCACCAATCCCTAGATTAATCGGAAGATTAATAATATTATAATGATTCCTTTCACATATCTTTCTTGTCTGATCTGTCGAACAATCATTTATTATCACATAATCAAAATCAGGTGCATTTTTCTTTATTGCTGTTACCGTTTTTTCAATATTCTCACTTTCATTATAAGCTGGTATTATGATTAATTTTTTCATTTTATCTCCTAGTTAACTTTATTTGATTTTTCACTTTTAGAATAGAATTTCACTATAATTTTAGCCATCCATTTTGGCCAAAATTTACAAAACATTTCATAATCTTCTTTACTTCTTGCATTATCTCCAAGAATAATTGACGTTTCCGATTCCTCATGAATACGATGTCCCATCTGTATACTAGAATCATACAAAAAGCAACCTTTTAATTTAGAAATACGTTCCCAAGCTTCCCAATCTTCATCCGATCGAAAATTAACTGTAAAAACAGGATTTGGCAAATTATTTACAGCAAATGTAACCGCTGGGCAACATATTCCATTTCCCAAAGCAAGGCTCCTTCTCCGAATGAATCTACTTCTTTGCAGCAGGTTAATTCTTAATGGTAATAATAATATTCTTTTTATTCTTAACAATTGATTATTAACAACTTTCTTTCCATTTCTAATTTCACAATAATCAGAAAAATAAATCAATGGTTTTTTGCATCTTTCTAAACATGTAACTGCATGTAAAGAATATTCTTCAAAATATATGTCATCCTGATGTGCAATTGTAACATAGGGAGTATTGCATTGATTATATCCAAAATTCCAATCTTGAACAATTCCGCTTTCACCCGTATTAACTTTTAATAATATTTGATATTTATCTGCTAAAGAAGAAATGTAACTATTAGGGGTTGATGTCACCATTATAATATTGGATTTTAGTCTTTGCTTTTTCAAAGAAATAATACATTCTTCCAAAAAAGGACTTTCCTTATATGCACATATTACAAAAGTATGTTTTTTAGTTAACTCACTCATAATAACCTTCCTTTTACTTTCTATTATCTTATATAGTATAACATTCAGAAACTTTTTCCGTCAATCAACTGAACCTCCTTCCTTTTTTTCACAAAATATAAATACAAAAATCAAAACTGCAAGTGTAAGGAACAAAACACCTGTTGAAATTAAATATGCATATCCTGCGCCTAAAAGTCCGAAAGACTTTACTAATGGATTTGATATAAAAAAAGCTACAACACTTGCAATCACAAAACCTATCAAAAAAAACAATTGTTTTCTCATCACTGTTAAAATCACTTGTTCAATTATTGCGAAAGCATAAAAAGCCCCTCCAACCAACAAAATAACCAATACTTTTTTATACTGAATTAATTGAACTCCAAAAACAATGGACAGTATTTGACATCCAAATGCACTACCTAATCCCAAAATAATTCCTGATATTCCAATGGCTCCTAGAAAAATTAGTCCGCATAATTTAAGAAACTTTTCATATTCTTTATGTAGCCATTTTTTAGATAACCGAACCAACAGCGGTTGCAATGCAAATCCAACAAATAAATTTGTAACGAAACAAGGCATAAACAAGTAAGTGTACAACGCTTGTTCACTCGATGACATATATGTATCAATTGCATATTTAGGTGCGTTACCAATATATATTAACAAAAAAGCACAAACACATAACGGAGCACATTCGTATAATAACAAAAAAATCTTCTTCCAGTTGAACTCTGGTTTTTCTAATATCACAACTTCTTGTGTAGATTTCACCAAAACTATCAAAATAAAAGTAGATATGAATATTGCTATACAAATACTAACCATTAAATTATGAGAAAAAAGCAAACTAACACAAAATGCAATAATGTAAGCAACAATTCTCACACTCATTATTTTCCCACTAATATCAAGTCTTCCTTGCTGTTGATAATATCCTCCATACACATCATCAACAGCATCCGTAACCTTTAACAAACATAGCAATACCGTGATTAATGCCTTTTCAAAAAAATATCCTTCTATTCTAACAAAAGCAAAAGCTGAAACTATCATTACGATACTTGTTATGATTCGAGACGCCAAATATACTCGCATAGAATATTTATGATTAATATCTGTAGCCTGATAATTTCTCATACCATAGTTAGCAACAGTCAACATCATCTGCGACGTTGAAAAACCCAAAGAAAACAATCCAGCATCTGCCACACCATTCACAAACGTTACCACCCATAGCAAAAGCATCGATACAATAGAATTTATACCGCTTGACATTATATTCCAAAAAACACTTTGTGTTTCAATCTTCTCTCTTTCAATATTCCACATCTTTTGCAACATATTATACTCCATCTAACATTTTACTTAATATTTTTTATTATATCATCAATTTAACTTCACAACAATGTATTCCACTTTCTATCCCCAGTTTTCTTAAATAAAAAATGCAGCAATGCTGCATTTTTTATTTTTTGAAAAACGAAGGTATATTACCACACGAAAATGATTCTTCTTTCTTTACCAACTTAATTTGAATTGCTTCTACTTGACGTGCATATCCCTCACTTCCTGCTTTTTCACCATTTTTTGCCCATCCTAACCATCCAAATTCTGAAGCATGGACACGATAATAAACATTATAGTTTTCTGATACTTTTCCTGTTAATTCTATACAAATTGCTTCTACTTGCTTATTTTTCCCTACTGTTCCAGCAATCTTACCACCAAAAACATAATCCTGCCATCCTACGTCTTGTACATGTGCTTTATATTTTACATCTCCTGACATATTCAAATTATCTAATTGAATCTTAATTGCTTCTATTTGCTTATTTTTTCCGGTCGTCCCAGCAATCGCACCATCACTAACATAATCTTGCCATCCTATATCTTGTACATGTGCAGAATAAATTATGCCCGCTTCTTTCTCTAAAAAAGAATTATCGGTTGTTCCTGGCGCACTTTCATTTTTATTAACTAATTGTATTTGAATCGCTTCTATTTGCTTCCCGTAGCCTTTATTTCCCGCTGGTAACCCATTTTTTGTCCATCCTAACCATCCAAATTCCGAAGCATGCACTCTATAATATACATCATATTTCGTACTCATTTCGCCAGTTAATTGAATTTTAACAGCTTCTATTTGCTTATTTTTTCCAACCGTTCCTGCCACCGAATTATTTGACACAAACTCCTGCCATCCTACATTTTCCACCAAAGCTGAATATTGAATATCTCCAGAATATTCCTGCCCAAACAATTGGACTTTAAATGCTTCTATTTGTTTGTTTTTTCCCGTTGTTCCTGCCATCTGACCATCTTTTACATATTTCTGCCACCCAATATCTTCTACATGAGTGCAATATCTAACAACTGTTGGATTCTGCAAAAATTCTTTAACATCATTTTTCAACTCCGGAGTTCCTTTAGGGAGCAATATAATTTGCATTGCTTCAATTTTCAAATCATAATTAATTGTACCTGCAGTTTGTCCATTTCTCGCCCAACCAAGCCACCCCTTATCTTGAACGTGTACTCGATAATAAATGTCATATTTATTATTATCATTTCCTGTCAATTCAATCTGAAGTGCTTCCATACGTTTATTTTGTCCAACTGTTCCTGACACTTCTCCATTCTCTTCATAATCCATCCATCCAATATCTTGAACAAATGCACGATATTTTATTCCAAGATCATTATTTAACACTGAATTTACTGTAAAAGCTTCAATTTTTTTGTTCTGCCCCGTAGTACCTGCCACTTCTCCATTTTCAACTTTTTGCTGCCATCCTATATCTTGTACATGTGCGCAATATTCTATTTTTTGTGTATTTATTTTATATGGAATTAGAGTATTTCCCGGAGCAGTTGACCCTTTCTTCAACATAACAATTTGCATAGCTTGCAATGCGTAATTATAATTCTGCGTGCCCGCTAATTCGCCATTTTTAGCCCAATCCAGCCATCCAAATTCCGAAACATATGTACGGTAATAAATATCATACTCAGCAGAAGACTCTCCTGTTAGTCGTATTTGGATTGCCTCCATTTTTTTTGCCTGCCCAACAGTTCCACTAGTTGCTCCATCAGATACTATATCCTGCCATCCAATATCTTGCACATGTGCGCGATATTCTATCCCCAAACTATTTATATCCTTTACTTTTAATTCAATCGCTTCAATAGACAAATTCTCTCCTATCGTCCCTATTACTTGCCCATTATTTACAGAATCTTGCCATCCAATTTCCTGAACATGTGCGCGATATTCTATGACATTCTTCAGTTCTTCCGGAACATTTATAGAAACATTTCCACTACTCTTCCCAATAACTTTCTTAACATAATCAGAACTAACATAAGCATACATATCATTATAATTATAATTCCCGCTATTTAATATGTTTGTCCTATCACTATTTAACACTGCATCACTTTGGATTTTATAAAATCCCCTCAAAGTATCATCCAATATAATGAAAGATTGATTTGAATAATTTTTAGTAGTATGAATAACCTTCGAAGTCGTATTTGGCTCATTTCGTACATTTAAATTCGTATGCTCTATTCCAATAAGATCTTTTATTCCAATCGAATATACATAAACATCTTGATTATCATAAGTCCTATCAATCATCCATGCTATATTAGCATTCTTTTCTCCCCAATAAGGATCTGATGCATATCTTACATTAATTCCACTACCCTTATTTCCTAAAAACCCCCCCGAATAAACCCAGTTTTCAGGATTTAAATATTGCTTTGACATATATGTTTCTGAAAAAGTTTTAATACAACTTTCAACACTTGAATATGTATTAGCACTATCTCCAGGAGATGAATCTATAGCATTTAATCCAAACAGATTATTATTATTCATTGCGATACTGCTTTTCCCCCACGCACTTTCATTTGCAGCAACAGCACAAGCTAATATTACATTAACACCATATTGATTCTGACAATTTTCAAAAATACTTCCCGTATTTGTCATCTTTGAATTCGTTACTTTTCCATTAATTATTTGATCTATCTGTTCAGCAGAATATTTTGTTTTACTACGCATAGGCAAATACTGAAAATAATTATAATATGGATCTGTACTATTAACCGCATAGTTTCTACTTCCCTGATTATAATCATCTAACATACTACCAAAATTATCCTGTGTGTAAAAATAATGACCATCATAACTATAATACTGTTCACCTACATTCAGATAATTTGGAGCTGGTCCATTATCTAAAACTGTTGCATAATCATTTTTTGTTATATTTGTAGTAATATAATGATATAATCTTCCATTTGAAACTATATAATAACTTATCGATTGAGCTGAACTAATATTTACTACTTGCACCAAACTGGAATCAACTAATCCTATTACCCCTGATATCATAAATTTGACTTTTCCATTTTCAGTACCAAGATAAGCAGCATCTGCTCCAAACATACCATTTATATATCCAGAATTAACTGTACCATACTCTGTATATTCAGTAACAGCATTCCCTCTCGTATTAAAATTTACAATTTGGGGAGTAGCAATACGTGTATACGCAGAAACATTATCTTCTAAATATCCACTTTCACTTTCAACCTCTGTGATGTTTCCTTCCGCATCCATTGTAGTAATAACACTATCAATCCTGATATTTTCTTTTTGCAAAGCAATTTCCTCTTTGGATATCTCGTTTGAAGAATCTGATACCTCTGTTTCCTCCACATCTGTATTCTTAGAATTGGATTCTTCTTCACTGCTTACTTTTACACTTTCTATTTCAGTATAATTTTCTTCTGGTTCGTCTGCATAAGAAACATTACCAAACACGCCAACCACAAATAACATAAAACATAAAATTAACGAACATCTTATTTTCCGTTTAGCACTCATTCATCTTCCTCCCCCCAAATCTACTACAATGAATTGTAGCATAATAATATACCGCTGTCGACAAATGTATTTGGTCAAACATTAATACACTACTACCTAATTAACATTTCCAATAGTTTCGGTAACTTTATATTGTACTCCATCTTCTCCTACTACATATACATGAATCTGATATTCTCCCAATTTATATCCAAATCTCGAAACATTCACACGAGCATAATAACTTCCATCTTCTCGCTGTTCCATTCCAATCCATTGTAGATCACTCTGATCTTCATTCGTCCATACAGCAATCATTACCTGACTAATATCTTCTGGTATATTTGCAATATCAGTTACCACTACCGGTAATGCTCCCGTCTCTCTCTCGTATGCTTCCACCCATGCATTAGCCATCGGAAGTTTTCCTTCTCTTAATAATAATTCTTCTTTTGTTTCATCAATACTTGCAAGTTCTTCCATTCTTTTTGATTTTCCGCTCACCCCCTCCTTAACAGCATTGATTCCCAAACGTTCTGTAAGTGTCTGTGAAGTCGAAAACAAATTGGTTCCCAACCCTAGTCTGTTACCTTCTATATTAGCTCCCAAAGCTGCCAATGTTGTCGGAAAAGTATCGAACGTAGTATAATCTCTCTCTTCGTTCGTCGCCACACCTTCTGCCGAATTGATATATGATGTATAAACTTTTCGAATATAATCATCTTCAACATCTTCACAATAATCTACGTCCATAGTCGGATGATCACCCACAATCACAATCGAAGTGTTCTCATAAAAATCCTGCTCTTGTATCCATTGAATAAAATCATATACCTGCCTGCTGGAACAAGACATTACATTTGAATACTGCTCATCTCCATACGTTTCAGGACAGATATCACATACATATCCATCTTCAAAATGAGTATCTACAGTCAGCATCGTCAGATTAAATGGCTCTTCCTGGCTTGATAATTCCAACAATTTTTCCTTGGCAAATCCAAATAATTTTTGATCTTCATACCCCCACCAGACCTGATAATCTTCTGGAATCATTCCAGATTGTATCGCATAATTATAATCCACAATATCATAATTCCCATGTTCCGTAAAATATAGTCTTCTTCCTCCAAATGTTGCATCCGAGCCAATCATCAACGTCTGAGAATATCCTTCACGCTCCAAAACATCTCCTAATGTTATTGCACTTGGAAAAAACGAGTCCTGAGTATCCATATTATTGCCGTCAATTGAAATACTTAATGGCAATCCTGATGTATGCGCAAACATTGCCCCAATTGTCCATGTAGTCCCTGGCATCGAATATCCACCATTTAACTTATCTTCTTCTCCAGAAAAATCCTCATTCTCCTGCGCAAGCTTCGTTAATTCAGGAATCACATTTTCTTCAAATGCACCTCCATTCTCTGTATCTGCATAAGTCGTTTCCATGGACTCTAGAAAAATAAATATAAGGTTTCTCTTTTTTTCTGGGAATGTAATCTCAACCTCTGCCGGATCCACATAATAATCATCAATGAAATCTGAATATTCTCCTTGTGCTTTCACATAACTTCCTGCATCTAATTTCGTCCATGCGCTCCTAACCACAATTGTTGAAACAGCAAGAGATGCTATCATACCCACTCCCATAACTACATAATACTTTTTCTTCTTGCGCCAAGCAATAAACAACATAAGAATCAACACAAGAACCAATAACGTAGGTGCAACACACGTATTCAGATATTCCATAATCATTCCTTCATTTGTTCCATCCAATGGAGCTGTCAGATGATACACCAATTCATCCATTGTCAGATTGCTCCAAGTATCAAACATCCACTGAATGCTAAAACACAGAATTGTCGCCAATACCGTTAATACTACTGTTAATACTGTCCCTAGCATTGTCAAAACTTTCTTTATGATCCGCAAAGCTTTTCTCATTATTTACACACTCTTTCCACTTATTTTACATATTTCGACATTTTGTATTATATTAGATGGATTTAAAGAATTCAACTTTTACATTTCGATTCATAAATTTTTTACAAATTAAGAGGCCATCCCCGAAGGAACAGCCTTTTTACTCTTACTTTATCTCTATATCTACGCTAAAATAATCTTTCTGGATATACCCCTGTTGCAATCAATTCTTGTATTGCTTCTACAACAGCTCCTTTATCTTCCTTATATGTAACCCCAAACCACTGATCATGTGACTTTAAAACTTTTACTTGTGTCTTACCTTCTTCCAACAACTGTCCGATAATCCTTGGCAACAAGTATTCTGCCTTAATATCTTCTTTTTTAATACCATCTAAGAATTCTACAAATCCTTTTTCTAATATTTCAAAGAATTCCGGCTGTAATCCCCACATATTCATGGATACTGGAGAATCCAGATCTAATCGTATCTCTTCTCCGTCTTTTACTGCAACTGCATAGGCATCTCGCCCTGCAATCTCATATGTCTCTTCAATTGCTCTCAACATATTTTCGTCATCTACTTTGCATATTCCTCTGGTCACCGTCCCATTCTTACTTAACGTATTCTTTAGAACGAATCCAACCATACTAATGTCTGATGCATCGTGTTCTTTTATAAGCTCATCATAAGCCTCTACATATGCTTCTTTTCCGTAATAATCATCTGCATTGATGACAAGAAACGGTTCATGCACTACATCTTTGCAGCTAAGGATAGCTTGTCCGGTTCCCCATGGTTTGGTTCTTCCTTCCAGCTTATCTTTGAACTGCGTTGGAATATTATTTAATTCCTGATAGGCATAATCAACCGCTACAACTTTCTCAATACGATTGCCTATGATTTCTTTAAAGTCTTTTTCCAGATCCTTACGTATTACAAATACTACTTTATTAAATCCGGCTTCCAGAGCATCATAGATAGAATAATCCATAATAATCTCTCCATTTGGTCCTACCGGCTCTAACTGTTTAATGCCACCACCGAACCTGCTTCCGATTCCTGCTGCCATGATAACTAATGTAACATTTTTCATACTCTTTACTCCTTGTACAAAATTAATAGTTCCTCGTTAGTTGATTGTATTATACAATACTTTTTTAGAATTGTACAACGATACTTATGAATGAGGTTTTTATTGACTACTTGAATTCCACCTAATATTCTGTAAAATATCTTTAATATCTACTGGTATCTTTCCGTATCACATGATAAAATATCTTTAAAGCATTATTTTCTACAATCTAAGCGGCAACGCATCTGATATTATCTCTATAATTATCTAATCAGGAATCTCAATGCTTTATTTTCCACAATATTAGCAACGGGGTTTCTCACAGGATGCACGGTGCACAGGACTTTTACAAAGAGAAGCCCCGCTACATTTTCAAAAAGGAGGGCTTCTTATGACATTAGCAACCAAAAACACCCCTGTTAATCGCACCTACAAATCCAGGATATTTGAGATGATATTCAGTGATAAAACTGAATTACTGACCTTGTATAATGCAGTAAATAAGACTCACTATACGGATGCAGAACAACTGGAAATCAATACATTAGAAAATGCCATCTATATGTCCATGCACAATGACCTTTCCTTTCTCATTGATTCCAGACTATCTTTGTATGAGCATCAGTCCACCTATAGTCCCAATCTTCCACTGCGTTATCTGTTCTATATTTCAGACCTGTATTCTGTCATGACAAGAGATTCTAATCTATACGGGACAAAAAAAGTCATACTCCCAACTCCAAAGTTCCTAATCTTCTATAATGGTGTACAAGAGCAGCCGGAAGTTCAGGAACTCAAACTATCGGATGTGTATACCGTCTCAAATCAAGAACCATCTCTGGAACTAAAAGCAACTATGTTGAACATCAATCCAGGGAAAAATGAAGATTTAAAAAATGCCTGCAAAGCCTTAAAAGACTATGCAGAGTATACTTCAAGGATTCGTCGATACACAGAGACTATGTCGCTTCCAGATGCCGTAGAGCAGGTAATCAATGAATGTATTCAGGAAGGAATTCTAAGTGAATTCCTTTCTGTCCATAGAACGGAGGCAATAGCTATGAGTATTTATGAATATGATGAAGAGCGACATATGCGACAGACCCGAGAAGAAGGGTATGATGATGGTCTGACTCGTGGACGCATTGAGGGATTGGAATTATCGAACCTTCTCATAAGGAAACTGGCAGAGCTTGGGAGAATGGATGATATTGTAAAAGCTGCCAATGACCCTGAATATCAGGAGAAGCTTCTTCTTGAATTTGATTTAAAGTAAAATTCTATGTCATAAGAAGGATGGATTTTTCTATATTTCCGTCCTTTTTATGACACTTTTCTAAAACTGTGCGTAGATGAATCCGCCAGCTGTATCCATTACACAACCGAACATTGGGATGCAGAATACCAACATACCATATACAACCCATCTTAATATCAACGGCTTCTGCCCAAGGCTTTCCCGGATCTTAACTCCTCGTTCTTGAAGCACGCTGATCAAGAATACGACAAGACATCCCATTGCCAGAATCGCATAATCCAGCCGATCCAATCCCAATGACATTAACGTTCCGTCCGAAAGCGTCTGCAATGCGAATCCTGTCACCGTATTTTTCATCATAGTCCATGCTGCCGACAGGCTGACCGCCATATCAAAATACCAGCTGATATTGACCAACAGAAAGGTTCGCAGAATCTGAATCACATGCCAACACTTGGACTTGGGATCTATATGGAAGAATGCGAATCCTTTCTTATAGATTGGAGCAAGGAGACTACTGATTGCAATAATCAGACCATTATAGAATCCATAAGCAATGTATTTCCACGCTGCTCCATGCCAGATACCTACTACAAGAAACACAATAATATTAGCCACACAGATAGGCAGGACTCTTCCAGTCTTCTTCCCGAATACTTTCTTGGTCCACTTTCCGAACTTTCCCATCCATTTTGATAAAGAGATTGGATAGAAGATATAATCTTTCATCCAGGTTCCCAGTGTAATATGCCAACGATGCCAGAAATCTGTAATCGAAGTTGCAAAATACGGTCGCCGGAAGTTCTGATCCAGTTCGATTCCGAACAGACTTGCCACCCCTGCCACTACATCCATTCCACCAGAAAAATCCATATATAATTGAATCGAATACATCAGAACTGCTACTATATTCGTGACACCTGAATACTGTGTATAATTCAAGAACACTTGGTTGACCACTACGGATGCCCGGTCGGCAAGTACCAGCTTCTTGAAGAATCCCCATAAGATTAACTGTAAGGCGTTCTCAATGTTGATGAGATCAAACCGATGTTCTTCATATAATTGTTCTGCCAGCCGATGATACCTTCCAATTGGCCCCTGCAGGATCTGCGGAAAGAAGGAGACGAACAGCGCGAATCGGAAAAAGTTATGCTCAGCCTTACATTTTCCCCAGTACACATCGATGATATATCCCATCGACTGGAAAGTATAAAACGAGATACCAAGAGGCAATAGAAGCAGCTGAAACGAGATGCCTGTATGGAATACGGCATTGATATTCTCAACCACAAAGTTTGTATACTTCAGAACTGCTAACATTCCAAAGTTCAATACCAGGCATCCTGTCAGAATCGCTTTTTTTCTTGCTTTCCTTCTCTTCTTTTCTTCCTTTGAATCCCCTTGATCACGATCGATCCACTCCAGAAGTCTTCCCGTACCGTAAGTGATAATGGTAGTATACAGAAGGAAGAACAGGAGTCTTACTCCTGATGACGCATAATAGATATAGCTGAATATCAACAGCCAGATCCATTGATACTGCTTAGGGATCAGGTAATATCCCACAGACGCGATTCCTACGAATAGCAGGAATTTCATTGATATCAGAGACATATCTTTCCTCCACTTTTAAGCTTCCTGGAGCCGTTGTACCATTTCCCATAATGCCTGTGCAGAGTTAAAATTCTCCGGGATGATATCGACTGGTGTGATCTCAACATCAAAAGCATCCTCCAATTCACTTACAATACTTAAGATTGCAAATGAATCCAGTAATTCGTCGTCAATCAGAGTTGTACAGTTCTCGTAATCCACATCTGACTGAATATCCTTTAATATTTCTAATAATTGTTCCATTGTCTTGTTCCTCCTTTTAATCATTCTCTTTTAGATAATCGCCTAGTTCAAGGCTGAATTGTTCTGCTGCATCTCCATACATGTGACCATCATAATCCCAATAGTTATCTATACTTCTGTCAAACGCAAGAGCCGAATCAAAGATAAAATTATGATATGGAATACGATATTGCTGCATCAGTTCTGTAAAATACCGGTCAGACTGCTGATAACTTTCCGGTGTGTTGGCATATGTCTCTGCCGGTACCGGAAGTGTGATTACTTCCAGTTCAATATTTTCCTTCTTGCAATAGTATAAGATTTTTTCAAAATATTCTTTTGCCTCCGGCCGGAGTTGTTCCTCATTCCATGGAACATTATTGAAGGTTCCCTTCTCTGCTCCTTCTACCTTATCCTGATAGATGAAACCGTCACCACCGTAATGACCACCGGGAATATCCAGAATCGCCGGATCATATTGCCGATATTCCGCACTCAATTTCTTTCGGATTGTCTGCGGCGCCTGAGGAAGAAGATTCTTATAATAGCTCCACGGGAATATTGTCTGCCTATAATCCAGCTTTATAATCTTATCCCCAAGATACTGAAGCTTGTTCATGGACCAGGGCATTTCCTTATAGAACATACCAGCTACCGTCCCCATATTCTGGTCAGTAATCCAGTAGGATGGGTCCAGCTCATAGATAATCTTTTTCGGTTTCTGCTGCCTGCATGCTTCCTTGATCAGATAATAAGTATCGACAGGATATTCATTTGCCATGCACAAGTTAAAACTATTCTTTCCCGTTACCTGATCCACAACTTGTGGGCTGATTCCATACTGTCCATGGGATGTCCCTACGAACAGATAATCATAAGGGCCCTTTTCCTTCAACTCATGGAGATTCAGCCATATAACATTCGGTGGCATCGTAACCCAACTCAGGCAACAGGACAGAATCACGCACAAGATTACGAATATGATCATTCTAATGATAGGATTGTTTCTTTTCTCTTTCATTTTTCTGCCATCCCATTCATGATATCTGTCTGCTTCCGTTCCCGTATCATCTGAATGCCATTTTCCTTCGAGTAGAACAGTATCTGCGGAAGATCTCTGCTTAAGAACAGATAGATCCCTTCTGTAACCGCATAAGCTCCTGTCCGTTCGAAGATGATGATATCCCCCACTGCTGCATCTTTTAGTGGAAGTTGCTTCACAATGACATCATTGACTGTACAGAGTGATCCGCAGATGTTCCAATTCTCTTCTGTCACATCTCCTTCATTTTTTTGCACATTTTTATGAACATGTTGATAATATGGAGTTTTCATAGCCATCGCCTGCCCATAATATGTGAGATGATTGATTCCGCCATCCACGATTGCATACTGTTGTCCATGGTTTTTCTTTTGATCTGCAATGCTGGTCAGATAATATCCACAATAAGCAGACAGATACCTTCCCATTTCCAAAGTAATCTTCCCTGTATATTTTAATTCTGACAATAGGTTTCGAAGTCCTTGTAGTAACTCTCCATCATCCGTCTCCTCATCCGTCTGAAAATACGGAACGTAGAGGCCCGGTCCATATTCCAGTTCTTCTGCCTCATAACCTGATTCTTCTTTTAATCTCTGAAGAAATGTATCCAGATATCTCAGCTCTTTCTCAATCTTTTCCATCTTCTTTTTCTGCGTTCCGGAATAATACTGTAATCCTACGAAAGAGATATGCGGATATGCTTTCCGTTTTTCAATTATGGTACAGATATCTTCTTCATCAACACCGAACTGATTTCCACTGGTCAATCGGACCAATGCACGAATCACATTGCCTGTCTGAGCAGCACAATACTCCAGAAGCTCCAACTGTTCCAGGGATTCGATTGTATAAGTCCCCTTTGATCCATATGTTTCCATAATGGAGAGAATATCTTCTTTTTCTTTATTTACACCAGATAAGACAATCTGCTCCATGGCAATCCCTGCACGTTCACAGATACGGAATTCTCCCATTGAGCACACTTCATACTTATCAACGCATGTCTGAATCGGCTTTATCAGAAATGGATTGGCTTTCATTGCATAACACAGCTGAATTGACGGGGCAAGTTCTTGCTTTACCATCTTAATTCTACTTATCAGCTCATCAATATCAAAAAGATATGCCGGAGTAGCACATTCTCTGGCTATCGTCTGTAGCTGCACTCTATCCATAGATACCCTCCCTGTATTCTTTCAACATTTTCTTTCGGTCAATCTTCCCATTCTTTGTGATTGGAAGTCGATCCAGCTTCACCCACACGTTTGGAATCATATATGCCGGAAGCTTCTTTCCCAATGCGCGGACAATCTGCCGTTTCTCAGCTTCGCCTTCATAGAAAGCAACAATCTTATTCTCCGACTCATCATAAGTACAACAGGCTCTGCGGATTCCCTCTGCCAGCTCCATCGCCAGCTCGATCTCTCCCAGCTCGATTCGATGCCCCATATGCTTGATCTGGAAGTCTTTTCTGGAAGCAAAGTACAGATATCCATCGTGCCCATAATAGGCCATATCTCCTGTACGGTATATACGTTCCAGATACTTTTCATTTAGTGGATTCTGAACGAATACTTTCTCGGTCTGTTCCGGATTCCGATAATATCCCAGAGACAGGGCTGTTCCAGAGACGCAGATCTCTCCTTTCTTTCCAGCTTCCCGCACAAGTTGATTCTCCTCATCCAGCAAAAATACCTTTTCATTGGGAAATGGTTGTCCAATTGGCAGACTCTCTCCTGGCTGAAACTCCCTGTCCACAATATAGTAAGTACAATTACAGGTAATCTCTGTGGGCCCATATACATTCGCATACAAGGCATCCGGCAGATATTTTTTCCATTCATTCAAGTGCTTTATCGGCATCACCTCTCCACTAAAGATAATTCTATTTACTTTTTGGGGTACTTTATATTCCAGTCCTTTTAACGTTGTAACTATACACAATGCGGACACTGCCCAGATCAATGTAGTGATCTCTCGCTCGTCCAGATAATCCAAAAGCTTTGTCGGAAATGAGAACAGCTTCTTTGGAATAATCTGCATAGTTGCCCCTGTTTTCAAAGTAGAATAGATATCCTTCACGGATACATCAAAGTCGAAGGGCGCCTGGTTACCGATGACATCTTTGTCTGTAATCTCGAATATATCAACAAATTCTTCCATAAAATCAATGACTGATCGGTGACTGACTAACACCCCTTTAGGGATTCCAGTGGAACCAGATGTAAAAATTGCATATAAAGGATCTATGTCAAGTCTCTGCTCACGAATCGCTTCTAATAGAACTGCATCTTCTTCCTCCTGTACCGCTTCCAGAATATTTACAACATTTCCTTCATATTCCAATGTCTTGAACTGTTTCTCATAATCCGGGTGCAACACCAGAACTTCTGACTGAAGAGTCTGAAGAATCTGTTTCAATCTTTCTGATGGAAGCTTCGGATCCAGCAGCACATAAAAACAGCCGGCATACACTGCACCCAGGAATGCATAGATGGTCTCCACTCTTTTCTCCATGAATACAGGGACCGGTGACCTTGGCGGAACATAATTGGTCAACTTCGTTCCAACAGATTTGGCAGTTCTCCTCAACTCTTTATAAGTACATGCTGACGTTTCATCTGCAAATGCAATCTTATCTGGATAATGGATTGCTGATTGTTCCAGATAGTCTAATATATTTCTAATCATAAGATTCTCCTATTAATTATTTACACACTACTTATTAAGTTTATACTATAACTACCTTTAAATCTACATGAAATTCCTGAATAATTCTTAATATTTTTGTAATTTTTAAAACAAATCAAGATGGGCAGTTTACACATCTTATGTAAACTGCCCATCTCTCTTTTTCACCTTATTCCCCAAGTCCATCTGCAATGGCTTTTGTCATCGTCCGCATTGCTTCTTCTTCGTCTTCCCCGTCGCAGATCAGTTCAATCTCGTCGCCCTTTTTAATGCAGGCTCCAAGAACACTCAAGACACTCTTTGCATTGGCTGTCGTATTGCCATACACAAATGTCACTTTACACTTAAAACTGCTGGCAGTGTTACAGAAGATTCCTGCGGGTCTTAGATGCAAGCCTGTAGGATTGGTAATCGTTACTTTTTGCTTAACCATAATTCCTCCGTTTATTCCTCCTGCTCTTGTTTTTCATCCAGTATCACTTCTACGCTCACCTCATTCACCAGGGAACATCCCGCTGGGAGTTCCACTGTCACCGGTACGGTATAAGTTCCTGGTTTTGTATAATCTTTCAAATCTATACTGACTTTCTTTGCAATCGAGAATACACTCAAGACTTCACTCGGACCCTTGATCTGTATCTCCAGATCTACAACAGTCCCGTAACTCAATTCGAGCCTACTGTCAAGATTATTAACGGTAATGGAGCTGGTCGACACCTCGTAATTCTTTGCTCCCGGCTTTTCAACCGAGATTGTTACCACCACATTATCTGCATTCTCATCTACCAGTGCCACATCCTCCGGAAGATATTGAGATATGTCTATACTTCTCTCTGTCCTCTGTGTCAGATTGATTGCTGTGAGAGCAGATGCCGGTATCGTTATCTCAGTCACTTTTGTCAATGCACTCTTACTGCCCGAGATACGTACCTCCTGTGGCTCTACGCTGATCCCACTGATCTTATATCCTTCCGCCGCAGATACCATCGCAGTATCCAGTTCCACCTTCACGCTCTTGATCTGATGTAATTTCACTTCGACAGTTAGCCCCTCTTTTCCAAGATTATTGGCGAGCAGCGATTGGTCAATGACATTATTATTCGCATCGTACAACACCAGTCGTGCTTCCACTTCTGTATCCGATGACAATCCCGACACATCCACTTCTGCCACAACTCTGTTGATGCTGTCAATCACCGTCTTTGGACCACGAATCGTCACCTTTTCAGGATTAGCCTTCAATTCTCCGATGACATATCCTTCTCTTACCGTTCCCAATGTAGTAGGGGTGATCGGGAAATTATTCTTTGCTTCGTCATCAATCTGTATCTGAAGGTTTCTCGGGTTAGAAACAGCACTATCGTACTTATATCCCTCAATTTTAACTTCAATCGGGATCTGCGTTCCAAGAGAGATCTCTTTCATATCAGCAATTGCCACAATATCTTCTGCTTTGATATCATTCAACACGGAACGCTGAGCAGTCACTGTAACACTCACTTCCTGTGTATCATCTACAATCTGATAGGTTCGGTTTGCTGACGTTACTACTTCTTCATTGATTACTTGTACCGGAATACCGGTATAGGTCTTATCCGTTACCGGATCATCGATATTAACCACGATCAGCCACATGAACAATGCGATAAAGAAGGCTAATATCTTAAGACCGAAATTAACTGTTAGTCTTTTTTTCATGCTTATGCCTTCCTTTCCACAATGCTGTCAACCTATTTACTTCTGTCTGCTTATCCTGAATTCTTACCAATCTCTCCCTTAATTCTTTTTCACTGATATTTCGATAGATCCTGCCTCCCTGTGCCACAGAGACTGCTCCCGTCTCTTCTGATACTACAATAATCAGTGCATCGCTTACTTCACTCATACCGACAGCCGCACGGTGTCTAGTTCCAAGATCCTTGCTGATTCCCATGTTGTCAGACAACGGCAGATAACACGTTGCAGACACAATCCTGTCTCCCCGCACGATAATCGCACCATCATGGAGAGGTGTATTATGTTCAAAGATATTAATCAACACCTGACTGGACACCAGACAATCCATCTGAATCCCAGTACTCTCATATTCTGTGAGCCGAATGGCCTGCTCTACTACGATAAGAGCTCCTGTCTTGACCTTACCCATTGCATAAGCTGCGCTGATCATACTCTCTCTTGTTTCCTCACTGAAGCGCACCTTCTCTCGCTTGGTCTCAAATGGAATCATAGATGGCAGGAACTTCCGTTCTCCCAGTTTTTCCAGCGCACGCCTTAGCTCAGGCTGGAACACCACAACTGCAGCCGTCGCCATCACCGTGACCGCATTCTTGGCCAGGAACAGAATTGTATGCATCTCAAATATTGCGGCGATCAGAATGAATACAGCAAGTACCAGAATACCTTTCATGAGCATCCAAGCTTTCGTATTCTTAATCCACACTATCAGCTGATAGATCAAAAATGTAAGGATTAAAATCTCTACAATATCCGTAATACGCACTTCCGGGAAATACAAGTCTCTTACATATCTTCCAAGAAAATTGCTAATCTGCTGTTCCATCCTATCACCTCCTTTATATTACTATTATATGATGCCTCTAATCCTTTAAATTAAGATCCTTTCTAAGGCTCTGTGTCAGAAGCATCTTATCTACTTCTTTCATATCATGTTTCTTTGCAGCCGGTCCTTTTTTGGGTGCTGGCTTTTTTCCACTTTTTTTCACATTTACTTTACGGTTCTGCGCCTGGGAATCTGCTTTTTTGCGAACCGTCTCTGTATCGATGATCTCAGTCTCCTGACGTTCGTTAATTCGCTTAACAGTCTTCTCTGGTGTCGCCACCGATACCTTCGGAATTGCCTTTACATAATAATAATACTCATCATCTTCAAACTGAAGGTTCTCACTTCTTGCATAATCCACTGAGAACAGGAACAATTCCAGAATCAGTCCAATTACGATTGCTCCGATATTCCCACCGATCAAAGTTCCATAAGAAGTATGTACTCCTAATGCGATGTCTCCTGCCACAATCACAATGACATTAGCAACGGCACCTGCGACAATAGCCACCTTCCACGCATGATCCATAGAAGTTCTGCGCAGTGTAAATACTACAAAAAAGCATATGATAAATGCAACGATAACGATCCACATCTCTTTATTCTGAAATACCTGCTGTACATACTTTGTTACCTGCGTCAGCATTCCTTTTGCACCGACATTTTCAATATTCACAGAACTCTTTTTTACATATTCCAGCATGTAATACACAATCGTTCCGCAAGAGATTGCGATAAGACTGATTGGGGTTGCCACCAGACCACATGCCACCGGGATAATATATGGGACTTTCAGGAAGAATGCCAACGGTGTCAACAGAACGATTAATGCCTTCTTCGGTGTCAGCCGCAGATAGAAAATGTACATAATCAAAAATATAACTGCTGTTACCGCCAACATTCCAATAGACAAAGCAAACATATGGGCAAGAATCAGTACTGTTGCCATGATTACTGTCACCATCAACGGAAGGAAAGTACAGATTACCGCAAGTGCAAGACTTGCCACCGGCGATGCCACAGCCTTCATAAACCCTACATTGTGGTTGATTACCGTAAATGTCACAATTGCAAGAATAAACTGGAATATCTTGTCAAACACCTTTGAATTCTTAGCATATAGCTCTTGTATCCGTCCGCGAAATACGTATATCATATCCATCTATTTGTTCTCCTTTTCATACATCTTAAGCAATCTTGTCAGATTATGATTATATTTCTTCACTCTCTGTCTGGCCTTCTTATGCTTCTCATTATAAATAAAGCTGCTGATAATCAAATATATGATAACCAGCGCAACGTATCCCAGCAATATGATTCCAATCATCATCACCAATGCTCCATTTGACATCTTCTCCATCAGAGTATCCAGACCCGCCAGTATCACCAGTGCAACTGCCAATATATATCCAACGGTAACCCATAAAAAAGTGCATATCGTATGCAGACTTACATAATCCTTGCGGTAATACGCACTGATTTTAAAATCTTCCTTTCCTTGTGTCTGTTCATAGAACGCAAGATGGGTCATAAGTTTTACCTTTTTTTCATCTAACATAATCCACCTCAAAATGTTTCATTATCCATTTAAACATCATTTTTAGTATAACAAATATCAGTATCCTTGTCCAATACTTATGGTCAAAAAGTATACTTTTTCAACTCCCGCTTTTTTCAGAGTTTTCGCGGCATAATCTATAGTATTTCCCGTTGTATAGATATCATCAATCAATAGCACTGCTGACACCGGGACAAAACCTTTTCTCACAGAAAATGCATGACTCAGATTCTTCTTCCGCTCATCATGATCTAACGTTTTCTGAGGATTGGTAGATATACATCGTACCAGACTTTTCGTATCTACCGGTATATTCATATTCTTTCCAATCTCTGCACTGATAATCTGTGCCTGATTATAGCCTCGCTTTTTTCTTCGTTTTTTATGAAGGGGAATCGGGATGATAAGATCTGGGTTCCACCTTTTTATCATATGACCATAGGTGCGTATTAATTCCTCTGCATAATGGATTCCATATCTTCTCTGATTATGATATTTGAATTGATAGATGGAGGTGTTGACCGGAGCTTTGTGAAGCCATAGGCTCAGCCCTCTGTCATAAAAATGATGTGTACATGTACAATCATGACAATACTCTTGTTCTGCATATCGGATCGGCTTTCCGCACTGCATACACCGCGGTTCCCGGACTTTTAAGTGTTCCAGTTTCCGCCTGCATGCAGTGCAGATTCCCTGACGATATACCTTTCCACAAAATGGACAGACCTCTGGCCACAGCCATAGACTGATTCTTTTCAGAAAAGCCTGTAATATCTTTATCATTGTAATTCCTGGATTCGTTCTGCAAGGCTTGTGTTACGATCCTGTTCGTTGGTATTATGAATCATTTCCTGAAATACCACATCACTTCCTACTAACGTTACACATTGCTTTGCTCTTGTGACAGCCGTGTACAGAAGGTTCCTGTGATACAACTGTCTTGGTCCCTGCAGTAATGGAATCACGACTGCGGGATATTCACTCCCCTGAGACTTATGTATGGTAATTGCATATGCGAGTTCCAGCTCATCCAGTAAAGTATATGGATACTTCACCTGGCGCTGTTCATCATACTCCACAATCACCACTTCTTCATATGTATTAATCTCCTTGATGATTCCCATATCACCATTAAAGATGCCCTGGCCTTTGTCGATGGTCATTCCATATTTTGTCGCCACTTCCCACTCCAGCTGATAGTTATTCTTAATCTGCATGACCTTGTCACCTTCACGAAACAGACGATCTCCATATTCTTTTTCCGTCTTTTTTTGCTCCGGAGGATTCAGATATTCCTGGAGTATCCGGTTTAGACGTTCCACACCTAACAGACCTTTTCTCATAGGCGTCAAGACCTGAATATCATAAGGCTTGGCATTGACATACTTCGGAAGTTTCTTTTGGATCAATGTAATCACAACACTGATAATCACATTGGCATCCTGCCGCTTCAGGAAGAAGAAGTCCCGGCTCTTATTATCCAATACAACCTCTTCTCCGCGATTGATCTTATGAGCATTGACCACAATATCGCTTTCTCCTGCCTGACGAAATATCTTCGTCAACATAACGACTGCAAAGCAATGTGAATCAATGACATCCTTCAGTACACTTCCTGGCCCTACGCTTGGAAGCTGGTTGCGGTCACCCACCAGTATCAATCTGGTTCCCGGAACGATTGCTCCCAGCAAAGCATACATCAGTGGAAGGTCTACCATTGACATCTCATCAATAATGATCACATCTGCCTCCAGAGGATTCTCTTCATTTCTCTGAAAGCCATTGATACTGTCATCTTCCGGATTCCCACTGACCTCCAACAATCGATGAATCGTCTGTGCCTCATATCCGGTTGCCTCTGTCATACGCTTGGCAGCACGGCCGGTAGGTGCAGCCAGATAGATATCCATTCCTTCACTTTCAAAGAAATGTATCATCGCATTGATGGTCGTCGTCTTTCCGGTTCCCGGTCCTCCCGTCAAGACCATAACGCCTCTGCGTGCAGCTTCCATCACCGCTGTTCTCTGCATATCATCCAGATACAATCCTGTATTCTTCTCAATCGCCTGAAGCCGACGCTCCAGATTGTCCTCTGCGACATTACAGTTTACATTCAGATCATGCAGCATCTTAGCTACATTCATCTCCATGTAATAATAATGGGAAGAATAGATGCGCATTCCATTCTCCGCTTTCTTCATAACGATCTTCTTTTCCATGGCGAGATCCATCAGATATTTCTCGATATCCTGAATCTCCACTTCCAGAAGTTCACTTGCTTTTCTTAATAATACTTCTTGCTTCAGATAGACATGTCCATCATTCACACTCTGTAAAAGCGTATAGAAAATGCCGCTGCGGATGCGATAGTCAGAATCCGTATGAATTCCAACCTTTGCTGCAATCTCATCAGCGGTCTTAAACCCAACTCCCGACACATGATCGGCAAGCTGATAAGGATTTTCCTCGATTACACGATATACGTTCCTGCCATAATGCTGGTATATCTTGGCTGCCAGGGTCGTTGATATTCCATATTTCTGCAGATATATCATTGCCTGGCGCATATCCTTCTTCTCTTCTACCTGTATGGCAATCTCTCTTGCCTTTCGCTCGCTGATTCCCTTGATCTCAGCCAGCCGTTCCGGCTCTTCTTCGATAATTCGAAAGGTATCTTCTTTGAATTTCTTAACAATCTTTCCGGCAAGTGCTGTGCCCACACCCTTTACTGCCCCAGAGCCCAGATACCGTTCAATGGATATCAGGTCCTCCGGTTCGCACACCTCAGAAGTCTCTACCTTCATCTGGAGACCATATAATTTGTGCGTAGTATACTCTCCTTCCAGTTTCAGGAGCTCTCCTTCTTCGATATAATGAAAGTTACCGACACACGTCACTTCACCATCATCGTTACTCAGATGAAATACTGTATATCCGTTATCTTCATTGCGGTATACAATATGTTCTACATATCCCTTTATACTTTCCATTAGAATTCTCTTCGTCCGCCCATTAACTCTACAAACTGCCCGGTTCCAATCGCAACCACTTTCATTGGATCATCTGCAGTCATGGTATTGATTCCTGTCTTTTCTTCTATCAGCTCTTCCAGGCCTCTCAGCAAAGCTCCGCCGCCGGTAAGCATGATTCCACGATCCAGGATATCTGCCGACAATTCCGGTGGTGTGCGTTCCAGTACATTGATAACCTCTTCTACAATCTGACCCGTCGGCTCTCGAAGCGCCTCCTCCGTCTCGGAAGATGTAACGGTTACCGTCTTCGGAAGACCTGTCACAAGATTTCTTCCTCTGACTTCCATGACCTCATCTTCAATCAATGGATAAGTAGTCCCTATCTTAATCTTAATATCTTCTGCCGTTCTCTCACCGATCAAAAGATTATGCTTCTTACGCATATAGCGGACAATGGCTTCATCAAAATCATCACCTGCAATCTTAATAGAAGAATTGACCACTGTTCCTCCCAGGGAAATCACCGCAATGTCTGCGGTTCCGCCACCGATATCTACGATCATGTTACCGCAAGGCTTGGAGATGTCTATCCCGGCTCCAATCGCAGCTGCCACCGGCTCTTCGATTAAGTTCACTTCTCTCGCGCCTGCCGCATAAGTTGCCTCTTCTACTGCCTTTCGTTCCACTTCGGTAACCCCACTTGGAACACAGATACTGATTCTAGGCTTCTTAAATGTCCGCTTGCCCAATGCTTTCTGTACAAAATACTTAATCATCTTTTCTGTAACTGTATAGTCTGAGATCACACCCTGACGTAGCGGCCGGACAGCCACAATATTTCCCGGTGTTCTTCCCAGCATCAGACGTGCTTCCTCGCCGATTGCCTTTATCGCGTTCGTATCCCTGTCATAAGCTACAACGGAAGGCTCTTTTAATATGACGCCTTTCCCTTTTACATAGACCAGAACACTTGCTGTTCCCAAATCAATTCCAATATCTACTGACATCCTTATTTCCCCTTTCATTAAGCTATCTATATGATTATCATTTGTTTATTTATTCACATGCACCTTTAGTGCACGTTCCATTATAATCAACTTTCCTGAAAATGGAAACCTTTTTTTCTTAAATCTTTGTGAATTTCATCTACTTGCGCAGCATGGCATCGATGTATTTTCCGGTGTAAGATATTGGGTTCTTTGCGACCTCTTCTGGTGTCCCTTTTGCAATTACAGTTCCACCTTTGTCTCCTCCTTCCGGTCCGATATCAATGATATAATCTGCCGTCTTAATCACATCCAGATTATGTTCAATGACTACTACCGTATTGCCATCCGAAGAGAGCCTGCGCAGAATCTCTGTCAATTTGTGAACGTCCGCAAAATGCAGTCCTGTTGTTGGCTCATCTAAGATATAGATTGTCTTTCCGGTACTTCTCTTGCTTAATTCCGTAGCAAGCTTAATCCGCTGCGCTTCTCCGCCTGACAGTGTGGTTGACGGCTGTCCCAGCCGGATATAAGATAATCCAACATCATACAGCGTCTCCATCTTTCTTCGAATGCTGGGTACATTTTCAAAGAAATGCAGCGCCTCTTCGACCGTCATATCCAGAACGTCATAGATGCTCTTTCCTTTATATTTCACTTCCAGTGTCTCCCGATTATAGCGCTTTCCGCCACAGACCTCACAAGGAACATACACATCCGGCAGGAAATGCATCTCAATCTTCAGGATTCCGTCTCCGGCACAGGCTTCGCATCTTCCACCCTTCACATTAAAACTGAATCTGCCTTTCTTATATCCTCTTGCTTTCGCATCCGGCGTTGCCGCGAACAGATCGCGGATCAGATCGAACACTCCCGTATAAGTCGCAGGATTAGATCGCGGAGTACGTCCGATTGGAGACTGGTCAATATTGATGACCTTGTCCAGCTGACTGATTCCTTCTATATCTTTATGTTTTCCCGGGATTGTTCTTGCACGGTTCAATTCTCTCGCAAGGCGCTTGTACAAGATCTCATTCACAAGAGAACTCTTCCCCGATCCGGAAACACCTGTTACACATGTCATCACTCCCAAAGGGAATTCTACATCAATGTTCTTCAGGTTGTTCTCCTGCGCACCAATGACCTTCAGCCATCCGGTTGGCTGCATCCGTTTCTCAGGCACAGGAATCTTAATTCTACCACTTAGGTATGCGCCGGTTATGGAATTTTTATTCTCCATAATCTCTTTTGCAGTGCCTTGGGCAACGACTTCTCCGCCGTGTTCGCCAGCTCCCGGTCCAATATCCACAATATAATCTGCTGCCAGCATCGTATCTTCATCATGCTCTACAACGATTACAGAATTACCCAGATCGCGCAAATGGCGCAATGTGCCCAACAACTTGTCATTATCTCGCTGATGCAGCCCAATGCTCGGTTCATCCAGAATATAAGCAACCCCAACCAGGCCAGAGCCGATCTGCGTTGCCAGCCGAATCCGCTGTGCCTCTCCACCAGAAAGGCTTCCAGTTGCGCGGGCCAATGTCAGGTAATTCAGACCTACGTCCATTAAAAATTGAATACGGGCATTGATCTCCTTTAAGATCTGTCCTCCAATCATCTGTTGCTGCTTACTCAACTGCAATTGCTTTAAGAATACTTGCAATTTTTCGATGGACATGGCCGTTACTTCAGAGATATTCTTATCTCCTACTGTAACAGCCAATGCTCCTGGCTTCAATCTCTGTCCGCCACACTCATGGCAAGGTGTGATACACATAAATTCTTCATATTCTGCCTTGACAGTTTCTGAAGATGTCTCCCGGTAGCGCCGTTCAACATTCCGAATCAAACCATCAAACGCCACATCGTAGATTCCCTCACCGCGCTGTCCGCGATAATGTACCTTTACCTCTTTTCCTCCAGTTCCATAAATCAACACATCGTGTATCTTTTTTGGATAATCTTTAAATGGTGTATCCAAAGAAAAATTATATTCTTTACTCAGCGCATCCAGAATCGCATACGTAAAACTCTTCTTGTCCGTACAAGACTGCCATCCCATGACAGCGATTGCACCTTCGCTGATGCTAAGATTCTTATCTGGAATCATCAGATCTTCATCGAATTCCATCTTATATCCCAATCCAAAGCACTCCGGACAGGCACCGAAGGGATTATTGAACGAAAAACTTCTCGGTTCAATCTCATCAATGCTGATACCACAGTCCGGACAAGAAAAACTCTGGCTGAAATTCATCGGCTCACCACCGATGACATCCACAATCATCAGTCCCTCCGCAAGTGCCAGAACATTCTCAATAGAATCTGTCAGCCGCTGCTCTATTCCTTCTTTTACGACCAGTCGGTCTACGATAATTTCGATATTATGCTTGATATTTTTATCCAGCGTAATCTCTTCCGACAATTCATAGAGATTGCCATCCACTCTCACACGGACATAGCCGCTTTTTTTTGCGCGTTCAAATAATTTGGCATGGGTTCCTTTTCTTCCTCTTACCACCGGCGCCAACAGCTGTATCTTCGTCCGATCCGGCAATTCCAGAATCTGATCTACCATCTGATCTACCGTCTGCTTCTTAATCTCTTTACCACACTTCGGACAATGTGGAATACCGATTCTTGCATACAGCAATCGAAAATAATCATAGATCTCTGTGACCGTTCCTACCGTTGAACGCGGATTCCTGTTCGTAGACTTCTGATCAATGGAAATCGCCGGGGACAGTCCTTCAATGCTCTCTACATCTGGCTTCTCCATCTGTCCCAGGAATTGCCTTGCATAAGATGACAAGGATTCCATATATCTTCTCTGCCCTTCCGCGTAAATAGTGTCAAACGCAAGAGATGATTTCCCGGAGCCGCTGAGTCCCGTCAATACCACCAACTCATTTCTTGGAATATCCAGATCAATATTCTTCAGATTATGCTCATTGGCACCTCGTATTCTTATATATTGCTTCTTATCATTGTTCTTCGACATTGTTCTATCCCTTTCACATCTGCTGCAGCTGTTGCTTCAGTTCTACAATCTTATCTCTTAATTCTGCGGCAGCTTCAAAATTCAATTCTGTTGCAGCCTTCTTCATCTGCTTACTCAATTCCTTGATTAACTTCTCAAGTTCCTTTTCACTCATAGACTCCGGATCTTTTTCCATCCGAAGCTCTTCTGCAGCGACCTTCTTCGATACTGCGATCAGATCACGTACACTCTTCTGAATGGTCTTCGGAGTAATCCCATGCTCCTCATTGTACGCCATCTGTACCTTGCGGCGGCGCTCTGTCTCATCGATTGCCTGACGCATGGAATCTGTCATCACATCCGCATACATGATAACATGTCCTTCTGCATTTCGCGCCGCACGCCCAATTGTCTGAATCAAAGACGTTGCCGAACGTAAGAACCCTTCCTTATCGGCATCCAGAATCGCCACCAGGGTAATCTCTGGAATATCCAGACCTTCTCTCAAAAGATTGATTCCCACCAGCACGTCAAAGACATCCAGACGCATATCCCGAACGATCTCCGTCCGTTCCAATGTATCCACATCCGAATGCAGATAACGTACACGGATGCCCAATTCTCGCATATAATCCGTCAGATCCTCTGCCATTCGCTTCGTCAGTGTCGTAATCAATATCTTATTCTTCTTGGCAATCTCCTTATTGACCTCACTTACCAGATCGTCAATCTGGCCTTCCACCGGGCGCACTTCCACCTCAGGATCTAATAGCCCTGTCGGACGGATGACCTGCTCAGCTCTAAGCAGTTCATGCTGTTCCTCATAAGGTCCGGGAGTCGCTGATACAAATAGTACCTGATCAATCTTACCTTCAAATTCTTCAAAATTCAAGGGGCGATTGTCTTTTGCCGACGGCAGACGGAATCCATATTCTACCAACGTAGACTTTCTGGACTGATCACCATGGAACATACCTCCAATCTGCGGCACTGTCTTATGCGACTCATCAATCATCATGATAAAATCATCCGGGAAATAATCTATCAACGTATGTGGCGGCTGTCCCGGTGCCAGTCCCGTCAAATGTCTTGAATAATTCTCTATTCCTGAACAAAAACCGGTCTCCCGCATCATCTCGATATCAAAATTCGTCCGCTCAGAGATTCTCTGAGCTTCCAGAAGCTTCCCTTCACTCTTAAAGAATCGGATCTGCTCCTCCAGTTCTTCTTCAATCCCCTGAATCGCCCGTTCCATATTCTCTTTCGATACTACGTAGTGAGACGCCGGGAAGATTGCGATATGGCTCAATTCATTCTTAATCTCTCCCGTTAATACATCAACCTCAGTAATCCGGTCAATCTCATCTCCAAAGAATTCGATTCTGATCACATATTCCTCAGATCCTGCCGGGAATACCTCCAACACATCTCCATGTACCCGGAAAGTTCCTCGCTTAAAATCCATCTCATTACGATCATACTGAATATCAATCAGCTTCCTAAGCACCTCATCTCGATCTTTAATCATACCCGGTCGCAGGGAGATGACCATGTTCTGATAATCAATCGGCGAACCCAGACCATAGATACAAGACACACTAGCCACGATGATCACATCCCGCCGCTCCGATAATGCTGCCGTGGCAGAATGGCGAAGCTTGTCTATCTCATCGTTGATGGATGAGTCCTTGGCAATGTAAGTGTCAGAGGAAGGAACATAAGCCTCCGGCTGGTAATAATCATAGTAGGACACAAAATACTCCACCGCATTGTTTGGGAAGAATTCTTTAAATTCACCATATAATTGCGCCGCGAGAGTCTTGTTATGCGCTATGATCAGCGTTGGTTTATTTAATTGCTGGATAACATTGGCCATCGTAAAGGTCTTTCCTGAACCGGTGACACCAAGAAGCGTCTGGCACTGGTTACCTTCCTTGAACCCTTTTACTAACTGCTCAATAGCCTGCGGCTGGTCACCGGTAGGTTTGTATTCAGAATGTAATTCAAAACATTTTTGTGCATCTTGCATAAAAACACCTCTTAAAATCTATAGTATAAAAAATTTATCCATCAGCCAAAAATTCGTGTAATTATTGTGAATTCATCTAGTTAATACTCCAAATTAACCCTTTACTCGAATTTAAGAACTCAAAAGTTAACATATGTATTGAAAACAAACATTATTCCGATTCAAATGTTGAATTTTTTGACGATTCGACAATTTTGTTCAATAAATTATCCACACACTGAATTGGCTACACACGTGTAGCCAATTCAAATACATCTAATGGCTTTCGCATTTTTTTGAAATAATTTTAATCCTGATTATATATCAATTGATTTCGTTCCAATTCTTTTTGCAACTCTTCTATAGTAGGTAAAACAGTCATGTATTTAGAAGCAAAAATCTGTTGATTCTCATGTAAAACAGAATATTTGACCATTGTTTCGTCTTTATCTGTACAAAAAATAATACCAATAGTTGGATTGTCATCCTCTCTACGTTTCAAATCATCAAACATACGAACATACATATCCATCTGTCCAATGTCTTGATGCGTCAACTTAGCTGTTTTCAAGTCAATAAGTACAAAGCATTTCAGAATAAAATTATAGAAAACTAAATCAATATAAAATTCTGTAGTCTCCGTGCAAATTCTCATCTGCCTGCCAACAAAAGAAAAGCCCTTTCCCATCTCCAACAAAAACTTTTGAAGGTTGTTAATAATTGCTTTTTCAACGTCACTTTCTAGATGTCCATCATTTTGTTTTACCCCCATAAACTCCAATACAAACGGATCTTTGACAAATTCTAATGTCGTATTTTCTTTATTTGGTAATTGTGTTGATAACATTCTCTTGTAATATCCACTTTTGATATTACGTTCTAGTGTTCTTACAGACCAATTTTCATTAGCTACTTCGTTCAAATAAAAATTCCGTTCATCCTCATCTGAAATGCGCATAATATTTCTCAAATGTGACCATGGTACTTTTTTGATCATAGCATAACCATAAGAATCTTGGGGAAATGTCAAATAAAATTGTCTACAATTCTTCAAGCTAGCAATAGAAAAACCCGTTCCAAATTCATCTGATAATTCTCTAGATAAATTTTTTATCAAATAGGAACCATACTTAGCCCTCTCTTGTCCTAATAGTTCCTGTTCAACAATTCTCTTTCCCACATTCCAGTATGCCTGTGTCATAATTTCACTTGCATTTTTATAAGATAATTCTCTCGCTTGAAGTAATATTTCTCGAACATCTTTATAGAATTGTTTTTCTTCTACTGGAATGGCAGAACTTTTTTCTTTTTTTACTATTTCATTATTACTACACATATTTCCTCCATTTTACTACCATGATATATTCTATTTAATTCGTTTTTCTACTTTCTTTCTAATATAGTTAATACACGTCTGCCTTCCCTTATTAAACAAAAGTCCTACTCCCGCTGCCGCCACAATCAATATTCCAACCGCTATGATAGATATCCAAGATATTTCTGCATATTTTCCTTTTAAAATTTCAGTAAGGGCTAAAAGTATAATATAAGGAATCCCGAACATTATAATTGCCAAAACACTTCCCCAGAAAGAGCTTATTCTATTTATTTCTTTTTCGATACGACTATTCTCACGTTTTTCATTTTCCTGTATCTTTCTTTCCAATTCTTGAATTTTTATATCCTTTTGGGAATTATTATTCTCCATTTCTTCCACACGACGCTTTAATTCAATCTTTTCTTTTCTTTCTACTTCTAATTCGCCTCTTGTATCTGCATGCGCAGATGCTTCTTCTACATATTTTTTTTCAGATTGTGCAACTATCGTATCATATACCTCAAGATACGTTCTATCGTTAAAACGAGCATAGTCCCCACGTGTTATATTCATAAGCGCATCTAATACTATAGGATGAGTTCTCATAAACAAATATTTTTTTTCATCTATTTCACCAATCTTTCTCGCATTTTCTAATGAAGTAACATACTTTTCAATCATAGGTTTACTTGGCTTCAAAAAATCATAACAATCAGCCAATACTTTCTTTCTTTGATAATCCATCATTTCATTAGGAGATGAAAGCCACAATATAGCACCAAATAAATCTGCCGAAATACATGCTGGAATATGTCCTGCATTAATGCTTTTACTACTTTCATATTTCTTACATACATTTGCAACAGCATTGTTAGTGGTAAGCATTATATGCTTACATTCTCCTAGCTTAACAGCAATTTGTCCTCTTCTCTCTCTATAAATCATCACAATAGAACGTACATCAATTTTAATGCTTTCAGCTTTTTCAGGAAGAAGCGCCAATTGTTGATCTGTATATCTTTCCTGAATCATGCTATACAAAACATTTTCATCTTCTTGAAACTGATTTTGATACACATCATACTCTGTACTCTTAACCACAATACCCAAGTCATTCAATTTAGTTTCTATTGAACTACAAAATTCTGTGATTTCTTGTTGGTTCATTCTAGAATCGTGAAAAAATTTAGCTACATTATTTGCTTTACGAATGTCATATTGTGTACTAACAGCCCACCCAGCAGCCCTTGTAATAATCCCCTCGATTTCCTGAAAATTATGATCAAGTACTTGTATAATACAACCTGCCTTTTTCATATCCTCTACTAATAATTTATACGAATCTTCTCTTTCCGGAGAATCCATTCCCAACAAAGCAAAAATCATCGGAGAATCCAAATAAACATTCAAACCAGTATATTCTTCACTTTCAGTTCCTGAATAAAGCAGTGCTTGTTTAGTTATATTACTTGTACACAGAGCTGTAATAAAATCAAACAATCGATTCTTTTCTTCTGCCTGTTTTTTTACAAACGAATACCATGCAAAGTCAATCTGACTCATTCCTTCTGTTGGATCTGTTTTATCATTCGACAAAATCACTTCATCTGTCTTATCAATTGCAGATAGAATCTTAGCTTCCATCTCATTCTGCAACACTGTAATGTCATTTAAAGAACAATATTCCCTAAATTCCTGCACCAACTTTGACCACAATTCATCAAAATCAGTATCTTCAAACTTATATTGTTCAATAACATCTTTTTTTACCAAATACGCTCCCCTCTCATCAACAATTGAACCGTTTATCAACCCTATACCTAATACTTGCCTAACAAAACTTAATGGAAGTTCGATTTGATATTTTTCCCAAAACCGAGATGCAATTTCTGCTTCATTAACAGTACTCATTTTACTTTCCAAAATAATATTAGCGAAGAAATTGAAATATGTATCTAAAATATTATTTCCTAAACATCCTGATTTATAAGCTGCATATAGTTTAATTAAATCTTTATTCTTCATATGTACCTCTCTTACTCCATATATTTTCCGTTACGCAAATACAGGTCACACTTTCCATCCGTCCAGCTAGTATTATTTAATCCATATCAGCATTTTTTGTGCACAAAATATGGAACATTCAACACCAAACATCCCTAAATAGCGCGACTTTTGCCCCTCATACAAACTAGGACACAAAATACTCCACTGCATTATTCGGGAAGAACTCCTTGAATTCACCGTAGAGCTGTGCAGCAAGGGTCTTGTTATGCGCTATGATAAGCGTTGGTTTATTTAATTGTTGGATAACATTTGCCATCGTGAAGGTCTTACCGGAACCGGTGACACCAAGAAGCGTCTGGCACTGGTTACCTTCTTTAAAACCTTTTACTAACTGCTCAATCGCCTGCGGCTGATCACCGGTCGGGGCGTATTCTGATACTAATTCAAAATGATCCATGAAGTCCTCCTATGTTTGAACCCTAGAGAAAAACTCGATACTTGCTTTATCGCATACAACACAACTTATTCTATATCCTTTTCATTTAACAACATCCTCAATTCTTCTTTGCTTGGCAAAACAGTTTGATATTGGCTTGCAAAGATTTGATTATTGTCCTTAGGAAGTGTCATTTCTACAATTGCGTCTTTTTTATCTTTACAAATAATAATACCAACAGTCGGATTTTCATCGTCCAATTTTACTTTCCGATCGTAATAATTAACATACATCTGCATCTGCCCTATATCCTGATGCTTCAATTGTCCTATCTTCAAATCGAATAATACAAAACAGCGAAGCAATCGATTATAGAACACCAAATCCACCCTAAAGTGCTCCTCTTCAAACGTAAACCTTACTTGTCTTCCAACAAACGTAAATCCTCTTCCTAATTCCAATAAAAATTTTTGCAAATTATCTATAATTTTATTTTCCAATTCGGTTTCTGAATATGTCACCAATTCCGGAAGTCCTGTAAACTCTAATACATATGGATCTTTAAAAATATCTTTAGGATTCTCAATAGGTTGACCTTCTATTGCAAGACGCATTACCTCTTCTTTATTTCTACTCAGAGCCAATCGCTCATATAAGGAACTTCCATATTGTCGTGCTAATTCACCTTTGCTCCATCCATTTCTATATGCTTCTATCTCATAAAAATGTCTTTCCTCAACATTGCTAATCCTCATCAAGACAATATAATGTGACCAACTAAGATAGAATTTCCTACCTTCTTTTGTAACCGGTAATTTTTCAGATTGGGGAAACGCTGTTTCCCCAATTGAATCTTTGGAATATACTAAATAAAATTTTCTCATTAATTTCAAATTATCATAAGAAAAGCCTCTTCCTAACGTCCTCGTCAGTCTTTCTGATAATTCTCTTAGAATATACTTACCATATTCAGCTCTCTCCTTGCCTTGCTGTTCCTCCTCAACAATCATTCGTCCAGCTTCATAATAAGAATACACCATAGTTACATTAACTGCTGTTGATAAATTTTTTTTTGCATTCTCAAACAATTCAATAATTTGTTGATAAAAATTTTCTCTTTGCATATTCTCCATACTGCCACATCTTCCTTCCGCATTCCTCACAATATCTTTATTGAATATTAAGGCTAAATTCGCACCAAATACAACTTTATACCGCAATGTTTTACTAACAAACTATTTCACCTATATCTGATTGAATAGTTTATCGAATAAAATCTTATTCCTTTTTTGTGAATCTTGTATTAATTTATTATAAGGTATAATTTCTAAATACGCTTTGTACGAATCAATGTATTGATAAAACCCCATATTATCAGGTGTGACTTTTAAGTTTTCCAATTTTGCAAGTTTTTTAATACTCACATCAATATCGCATAAAATATAGCAAAAAAAACGTATATTTTCAGTTCCACTTAAAAACTCTCCATCCTTAGTCTTAATTTTTCCTTCTACGATATTATCCATATATTCCTTTACTTGTCTTATTGGATTCTCTGTATCAGAATAATTTGTTCGTCCTGGACGTTTAAATTCTATAATTGAAATATTTCTAAACGGCTGTTCTTCTTCATCTGTAAACGCAAAGGGCGAATCAAAAATAATAATATCCGGCTCTTTAGAACTGTCACATTCAATTTCTCTCATTTTTTTCAGCTTTGTATCCGATGCAAGATAATGATGATAAGCCAATTTTTCATCTATTATCCACAGATTATGTTGCAAATAGTCTATATCATCAGAAGTCGTTGTCATTGGGAAAATTAATTGGTGGATATTCTTTTCGTATGTGTATTTTTGTTGTTCTTGATCTTTATACTTTATGTTCTGTGCCAAAATATCTAACACAGCTTTTCGATGCATAACATATTCGGCTAAATTACTTTTCCCCATATCAGAAACCTTTTCTGCGTATGACGTACGTTTTTCTAAATAGCTTTCATAATCTACTATACCTTTTTGGAAATCCTGTTCCAATTTTTTACCTTCCCGTTTCAATTCGAGTTTAAACTTTTGTTCTTGTTTAAACAATTCCATTTCCAGCTTTTCTTCGTCTGATACCCATGGAATTTCATTTAACAATTCTGGACGATTTTTTAATAACATTCTATACTTGGGATTCTTATTAAAAATATAATCTTTAATAATTTCAATCTTTCTTTTATTACTTTCATCAATATCATCTTTCAAATATTCTAAAATAATGCTTTCCAAACCTGAAACAATATCATTAAAACCTACTGGTTCTACTAAATTTGCTTGCTCTGGAAGATCAAATTTTGTTCGTTCTCTATTAACATGACTGTCTAAAGCTTCTGACATTACATATCCATTATAAATAAATTCTCCTTTATCATCTTCTAACTTTGCATTAACATTTCCCAAAATCTTGGATAAAGCAATTGGCTGTACTGTCCACTGATTTGCACAAAGATTTACGAAATGTTTTTCTTTTGAAAGCATATAATTTTTTGAATGTATTATTTTAAATTGCACACCTCCAATTTCAGTGTCAACAATTTTTATATTATCCCCAATATTATTTTTATATAGTTTATCAATATCTACAGTATCATGATCATCATATACTAATATTTTAGGTGCTTTTCCTAATACATAATAAGCAAAACAATGATTCAAAATATTTTTAGCAATAGTTTCTATTTTTTTAGGGCAATTACTTTTATACTCTCCTCGTAGACCATTCAAATGTATCGTCGTTGTTTTAGGAGTATCATTTTCAACTCTAAAAATTTCCATATTATGAACAGCATTTTTAGAATCAAACAAGAATTTTCGGCATTTCTTATTTCCTTCATCAATAAATATACTTTCCACTTCAACGTTATTAAACGCTTTTAACCACATCATTCTTCCAACACCTTTACATCCCTTTTGTAACTTATATTCACTTGCATAGGTATCAAAAGAATTATAATTCTCTTCATTGAACCCCGTTCCATTATCGGCAATAACTATATTTTCGATATCTGTCTCCCAATGTTCAAAAAGACTCATCTGATTTTCACGCTCTATTTTAATTTCAATTTTTCCATTTTCAATTCCTGCGTCTTCAATACTTTGAATAGAATTAATAACAGCCTCATATAAAGGAAGCAATGGCGCTGTTTTAGGTAATGTATGTAAATTTACCAATCCTTTGAAATTCATCTTCATAGTTCATATTCCTCCTTCTTACAAATTATCCACATATACTTTTGTTTGAACTATTTCAATTTTAGAAACACAGTTGCTTCCTTTAATAAGTCATCTTCTTCTCCAACTCAAACCTTGAAAAATGATTTTTTATATTTCACTAATTCTATATTGTGCTATTTCGTCCATTACACGAATTCAGGTCACATATTTCATTCATCCACCAGGCATTATTTCGTCCGTATTCCATAATTTTTTCCACAAAACATAGTATATTGAGCACCAAACAAGACTATATATCACGGTTATCACCCTGCCCCCAAACTAGGACACAAAGTATTCCACTGCGTTATTTGGAAAGAATTCCTTGAACTCGCCATATAACTGCGCTGCGAGAGTCTTATTATGTGCAATAATCAATGTTGGTTTATTTATTTGTTGGATGACATTAGCCATCGTGAAGGTCTTATCTGAACCGGTAACACCGAGAAGGGTCTGACACTGGTTGCCTTCCTTGAAGCCCTTTACTAACTGCTCGATTGCCTGCGGCTGGTCGCCGGTCGGGGCATATTCTGATACTAATTCAAAATGATCCATGAAATCCTCCTATGAATCTATTATCTGCATTTTCTGTTGCCATTATATCAGAATATAAAACAAAAGTACAGGACAATCGAATGTTTGTTCTGTACTTTCTCAGCTTTACATTATATACTACATACTTACATCTGTTTTTCATCTTCTTCCGCACAAGTATAAAGCGGCTATTTTGTTACCGATGTCATGTTAGAACTGGAATAAACCACAGTATTAGTTCGACTTCCGGTGAAGCAGTGCACTCAACAGAATTGTAAACCCAAAATTAAACATAATATAGAACATCGTTCCTCTTAATGTATTTTCCATCTGCACAAAGGATGCATATGTCAACAATATCGGCTGATGAAGTAAGTAGCATTCCATACTAATATTGCCGGCAAATTGAAATGGTTTCATTTTAAATAGATTGGAAAAAACTCCTTTCCCGAGTCCCATAATAATTAATACCAGAATATTGGGAATCAGCCAATATACCTGCATACTGAATGAGTTGACTGGCAACGGTAAGAAGAATAATGCAACCCAAAGTACCAGAGCTCCTCCTTCTAAGAAGGAGAATAATGTAATATTTCCGATTGATTTTCTCTCATCATTTACTCGATACATCATCCTTCCCACACACATTCCCAGCAAGTATTCTGCCAGTCTGGATGGAGGAAATGCATAGATGCAATATCCAAAATCTTCCCGATTTCTGACCAACACCGCTACAAGAAAGATAAAAATGGCCAGACATACGCTAACGCCGGTAAGTATTGCCTTTTCTCTTTTATTTTTATGTAATTTATCAAGCAGATAACGCACAGGAAGGTCAAATAGATATAAAAACATAATAGCCGATATGAACCAGGTAACACCATTATAGTGAAGATATGGATTCCACCATGCCTGGATCATAAGTAAGCATTTCATCAACGTCCAGCTACTCTCCTTTAATGCGTTCATATCTCCATTATTAATTATAGAAGGCAAATCCGTCTGTAATATACAGTAAATAACAGACAAGAACAAAACCGGATATATTTTTTTTATTTTTTTCCATTGATGGAGTAACATAGCTTTTACCGTAGGCTTCTCATATCGGTCCGCAGATGAATAACCCGAGCCAAATCCCGACAATATGAAGAAGAAACTTACCATTGCATAAGCAGAATTTACTGAATAGAAATATGGTTCAAGATTCGTTCCAAGTGCATGAAACAAAAAAATAAAACAAAATCCTATAAATCTTAAAAATTGTAATTGATCTAATCTCTTATTCTTCATTCTTATCTCTCCATATAATTGTTAGAAACATTATATCAAAAGACAAAAAGAAAGTACATCGCAATCATTGTCCTTCTTTTTACTTACTCTACACCAAATAACTTCAGAATTTTCTGCAAGAATGTAAGATCTTCTTCTGTCTCCTCCTCCACTTCAGAATCATCCTTTTCTTCAATTGTATCTGTCTGAATAACGAACTGGACAGAATCCACATTCGTATTCTTTTCAGATACAAACGATACTACCTCAGAATCCCCTCCTGTAATACTCTCTAACATATCATCAATCTTATCAGAAATCTCCTCATCCATACCATCAGTCTCTTCCCGAAGCTGAATGGTGCCATCTTTTAATTCTGCAGTACCATCATAGAGATCAGCAATTCCGACCAGAAGATCAGCAACGCCTTCGTTCAGTTTTCCACTTCCGTCTTTTAAAGTTCCAGTCGCATTGTAGATACTCACAATACCCGAAAGTAGTTCTCCGGTCTTTCCATACAATTGCTCTGTACCATTTTTCAGAGTTTTGCTTCCTTCCAAAAGATCTGCAGTTCCCTTTGACACTTCCGAATAATTTGTTGCAATTTGATCTACACCTGCAGTATATTCCTGAATTCCATGATCCAGAACGGTATAATTCGACTGCAAGGAAGCAGCACCTTGCGCAAGACCATTTTCCCCACTGATTCCGCTATTTACACCATTCAGATAAGCTTCCATTCCACCAATAGCTGCATTATTGGCAAGATATAGATTGCTCATATCTCCGATGGTTCCATTCACGCCATTAATTTTCTCATTTACGCCACTGATCTGATTCTTAACATTGACCAATTGCCGTCTTGTTGCCTGAAGTACACTTGTATCAGCCCATGATGGCATACTGCTGATAACTGCATCAATATCTGCAATCCTCTGCTCCAGATCAGCCACTGCACTCGCTAATGTTGATGAGGCTTCTGTTAATGGCTGCTGCAGATTCTTAAGACTATCACTTGCTGCCTGATTCTGTTCTTTCAGCCAGTCAATATCCAGACCATTTGCCTTCATAGTCTCTTTATAAGCAGTATAATTTACACTATTCTGAAGAGTTATAATTCCTTGATTCAGCTGATCAATTCCATCTTTTACCTGAGTAGAGCCGCTCGTAAGATCTAAAGACTTAGCACTTAGTACATTCAGTCCGTCTCCAACCTGATTCACACCTGTGTTTAATGCATCAGCTCCATGATACAACTCTGCTGCCCCCTGTGCCAGGCTTCCAGCTCCAGATTGAAGAGCCGTCCCCCCAGTTGCCAGAGTGCCAGCTCCGCTATTGAGCTGTCCTGCCCCGTCCATCAGAGTATTTACACCCGACTGCAGATCATTTTGTGCTGCATCCTGTAGCTTATCGGTCCCATCCTTTAACTCCCCTGCTCCGTCATCTAATGTCTCAATAGCATCCAGAAGTTCTGTAATCTGATCCATCATCTCTTCATCATCTACTTCCACATCCAGAGAAAGTGGCACTCCATTGATGGATACAGCACCCATCTCAAAATCTTCGACATTTGCCGTAATCGTCGCATCAATTCCTTCTCCAGGAAGCATTGTATAAGATATCTGTTTGTCACTTCCTACATTCGCAAGTGTTGCATTCTCTGCCACAATATCTGTACATTTCTCTGTATCCAATGTAAATGCAGCCTGCAAAGCATATTTATCAAAAAAGTTGCCCGATACCTTTTCATTTTTTGTTACTTGAAACCGGATCTTTAAAGCACCACTTTTCCCAAGCATATCTTCTGCAGAATATTTCTTTCCATCCAGATAATATTCAATCGAGATATCCCATGGAATCTCTGTATTATTCATTGTTCCCTGATAATAGACTCTGTCTTTGGAAGAGGTAAATGTAATCTCATCTCCATTCTGCTGAATCTCATCTGAAGTATTTAATAATCTGACTGAAAAATAATCGCCATAATCCGTGATATCGCCTTCTCCAAATATGTTAACAGCATACACATCTTTGACAGAACCTTCTTCCGTCAGATTTATATAGATAACTTCTTCTTTTTCAGATGATCCATCAGCTGCATAAGCAGGAATTACAGATGTGATTACCAGAGTACCTGTTAACAGTGGCGGAAGAATCTTTTTTGTTAGCTTCATAATAAATTACCCCTTTCTTTTTTCTGTAGAATAAAAATGAACTCCCCTTGTTGTGCGTCGAATGACTCCATCAAATATATATAACAATCCCGGAAGCACAAAGAATACAATAATGGTTGACAGCAGTGCACCTCTTCCGATAAACAGACCAAGTTGGGAGAGAATTCCATGTGTGGAGAATTTCGACAATAAAAATCCTACAGCGGTCAGGACTGTTCCTGACGTTAACAGTGAGATGGCGACCATTGATATCGTCTCCGCCACCGCCTGCTTTTTATTCATTGTTGCTCGATATTCCGTATAACGATCCGTAAATAATATTGCATAGTCTACCGTAGCACCCAGCTGAATCGACGATACAATCAGGTATGCGATATAGAATATCGTAGCATCGAAGAAATATGGAATTGCCATATTAATCTAGATTGCTGTCTCAATAGCAAGTACCAGAATTATCGGTAAGGAAATGGATTTTAAGGATAAGAATTACTGTTAGATGCCAGGAACGCCGGAACTGCAATAACGGCAAAGAGACAAGCCATTGGTACCATGATTCGTCTGACAAAGCGACCCAGTCGCTGAAAGCCAGGAAGAAGTCTCTTATGATGTGTCTTCTGAACCAGCGGATACAGTTTCAGAATCAGTGCCGGCATGAAGACAAAGACCGTGATCAAACTGATTCCAACACCTTTGGCAAGAGCAACTCCAAGATCTGGGCCAATTCTGAATCTCATGAAGATTAATGCAAGGAATCCAATAACGGTTGTCAGACCACTGGATAAAATCGATGATGTAGATTTGCACAATGCGTCAACCATCGCTCCATTTTTGTCCCGAGTTTCAATCAGACATTCTTCGTAACGATGCATCAAGAATACAGAATAATCCAGAGATACTGCCAGCTGCAGTACTGCACCTGCTGCATTTGTCACAAAAGAAATCTCTCCGAAGATGAGGTTAGATCCACTATTGATCATAATCGCGACACCCAGTCCAATCAGAATAATCAATGGTTCCACCCAGGATGTTGTTGTCAGCATCAGTACTGCCAATACAATTGTTACAGCAAGAATCGTAATGATTCGAATCTCATTCACCGTACTTGTTGTTGCCACTGCTGTAGACACTGCATCTCCTGTCATGGCATTGTTCTCTCCGATAATCTCTCGGATTGCATCTACCGTCTCTATCTTCTTGTTCTCATCTATCGTCACTGTAAAAAGCGCGGTCTGATCTTTATAGAAGCTCTCCACCACATCTGGATCAGCTTCTTCAATTGGCTGATAAATGTTAATAGAATCATCCAGCCACATGACATCTGTAACTCCATCACACTCTTTCAGACGCTCTTTATAATCCAATGCCTCCGAGATACTGACATCTTTTACCATAACACGAGCATTCGGGATACCTCCCTCAAACTCCTCATTCATCGTATCAATTGCAACAGTAGAAGGACTTCCTTCCGGCAGATAATCTTTCATATCATAATTAACTGCAACAAAATTCTGTAATATAGCGCCCACGACTGCTAAAGCAAGAAAGAATACGATTATCTTTTTGGTATTTCTTACGACTCTGCTATAAAATTTTCGCAAACTTCTATACCTCCTGCCTCATATTTATACCATTGCTACTTTATAACAAATGTCTGATAAGTAAAACAGTCATTTACCATACAATTATCTGATATTAGTCAATTAAGGCAAGATTGTCCAATAAATTACGCTCTATTCTCCTCACTTTTTGCTTTTTCCCTCAACACCTGAGGGATAGATACCTTACAGATCTGAAGAACGTTCTGGATGACTTCTTCTTTATCCTGCTTATTCTTATTTTTAATCCAACTGATCAACATACCTGTCAGCGCTTCTGTGAAAAACTCAGCAACGAAGTCTTTAAACTCAGAATCAACAGATATCTGCATCTCTTTTTCGCCGTCATCAAGCGTACGGCGCATAATATCTATAAAATCTGTGTAGAAAAAGCTTTTCATCTTGTCATATGCCTGCTTTGTTCTTAAAGACATTTCCTCATTCTTCATACAGATCCTCTTTATGCTTATTTTAGATTTTCAAAAATTTTAATCCCCCAAAAGTATAAAAAGATAAAAGAAAGCGGAGGAATTCGAAAATTCCTCCGCCCCCGTTCATCGCGTTAATGTAATAAATACTTTTCTGCAATTGTTTTTAATTTTTCAGGTTCTTCTGCATACCAGGTCTCGAATGTCTTGTTTTCTGCCTGAATTGTTTTTCCAAGTTCAACGAAGAACGCCGGCATATCTTTCTGCAGCATCATGCCCCACTGTTCTCCGAAACGTTCCTCTCCCTGCTGATCAGAACCATTTACATGGAAAGTAAATGCAGGTTCTACAACATCATTTACCCTTTTTGCTCCACCATGGAATCCCAATGTTCCAATCTGATGAGTTCCACAGGAAGAAGTACAGCCTGAAATATGAATTCGTGGCAATACCCCATCTGAAAAATCATATTTTCTTACTTCATGAATGATCTCAGCCAATGCTCCCTGTGAATCGCGCAGCCCAATCTGACAAATAGTCGCTCCAATACAAGAAACGGATGTCTCAAAGAGATTCTGTGCACCATCGTCCGTTACTTTCAGAACTTTCTGTGCTTCATCACCATTCAGATTAACGACATAAATAGTCTCATCTGGTGCAATGCGGATTTCTACTGCTTCCATATCTTTAATCACATCATAAAGCTCTGCAAATTTAGAAACTGCAGGTACTCCGCCAAGTGGATGATAAGCAACCGCATACAGACCCTCCTGTTTCTGGGCGATTACACGTTTTCCTGTTACTTTTGTTCCGTCAGATACTTTCATAACTGGAGTTGCTTTCACATCAATATCTAAATTTTCATTTGCCTTTACAGATTCTAATTTTTCAAGATATGCTTTCTTGTATCCCTCAACTCCTAATGACTCCTGCATATAACGGGTTCTTGCCTTCGCCCGGTTCTCATAATTGCCATATGCCAGGAATGTCTCTACCATTGCCTTTACATAATACAACACTTGTGACGGCTGCACATCTTCTGCTACTTTTACACCCATACGAGGGTTATTTCCAAGACCGCCGGCACTGTATACATCAAATGTCCCGTTGGCAGTTGCCACAAATCCCAGATCTCTGAATGTAGCATGTGTTACATTTGCCGGAGAGTTAGAAAATCCTACTTTCAGTTTTCTAGGCATTTTAACGGTTTTAATAAAACCAAGCAAATAATCAGATACAGCTTCCGCATATGGAAGTACATCAAAGTACTCTCCTTCTTCTACTCCTGACAAAGGGGACACCATAGTATTTCTTGGAAAATCTCCGCCACCGCCTCTGGTGACAATTCCTACATCCAATGCTTTTTCCATGATATCACAAGCCGCTTTTCCATCCAGATTATGGAACTGAATCGTCTGGCAAGTTGTAAAATGCGCTTTTTCCACGCCATATTCTTCAATGGAATCAACTACAAATTTTAATTTCTCCTTTGTCAGTCTTCCACCAGGCAGACGCAATCTCAACATACTTGCCTGTCCACCCTTCTGAGCATAACTTCCAAATCCGCCGGAAAATCCTTTGTACTCTTTCATATTAACTTCTTTTGAATAAAACTTATCTGTCATCTCTCGAAATTCCGCAAGATCCTCACGAAACTCTTTTAGCAATTTTTCCATAATACTCTCTCCTTTTTTGTGTATTTTGTCAGCGTTCCCTAATTTCTTAAACTTAATATTCCCTCTGCTAATATTTTTATATCATCCAAAATATAATCAAATGCTCCTGCCTTGTATAGATTTATCGCGATCATTCCAATCGGAACTGCGAAAATCATACCAAACACACCTCCAATCTTGTATCCGGTATACAAAAGGAACAATGTGAGTAATGGACGTAATCCCATGCTGTCTCCTACTAATTTTGGCTGAATCAACTGTCTCACCAACTGGGTAACAGCATATAAAATAACCAATCCCACTACTAATTTGTAATTCCCCATAAAGAATTGATATATTGCCCATGGAATCAGCGCTGTTCCAGTGCCAAAAAATGGAAGGAAATCTAATAGTGCAATTAAGAGTCCTAAAAGGAACGAAAAATGAATATTCAATATCATAAATCCGACAACTAAGATTACGTATACAACAACCATGATCTTCAACTGGGCTTTTAAATATCCGCCAATGGCAAATTTCAGATTATCCATTACCATTGTCATACGGCTCACCAGTGCATCTGGTGCTACTTTTTTAGACCATCGGATAACATCTTCCCGTTCAGCAATAAAAAAGTATGCAGAGATAAAAGTAACAATTGTTGCAACCAGAACAGATGGAATACTCTTGGCGAATCTTCCGGCGGCTGACACAGTAGGTTCACTGATTCTACTCATCAGTTCTCCCATCATCTTGTCAAAATTGGCAACCATAGTATGCCATCCTTCCTGTACTTCCACCGGGAGCTTTCCAAAGACCCCTTCCATACTGCTTCCTATCTGAGTCAATCCAGACTCCAGATCCCGGTACATTCCAGGCATATCTTGAATTAAAAAGGAAATCTCTTTCCACAATGTGCTGATCATAAGATATATGATAAAGCAGACCGCAGCCAAAACACCAACAATCATAATCGCGGAACCTAATTTTTTTACGATTTTCACTCGTTTTTCCAGCCAATTTACTACCGGACTTGCGATATACGCTATAAACCATCCAATTACAAACGGCATAAAAAATCCAATCAACTTATAACCCAGATAGAGAAACAATAATGTTCCAACCAGGCTAAAAGCAAGACTTACTATGACCTTCCAGTAAGGACGGTCGTCGTTAAGCTTCTCTCTAAAATTAGTTTCCATCCGTCTCTTCCACCTCTTTTTGGGTCAGGTACTCACTTTCAACCAGATCCCAGATGTCATCTTTTCCCTGCTTAGTAACGGAAGAAAATGGTATGATCTTCGTTCCCGGAACCAGATTCAGACCTGTTTTAATCGCTTTTATCTGCTTATCAATCTGACTTCTCTTAATCTTATCCAGCTTTGTTGCAATAATGATCGGATAATATCTCTGCGCTACGATCCAGTCGTACATCATCTTATCATTAGCAGATGGATCATGGCGAATGTCGATCAAAAGGAACACTGCCTGAAGCTGCTTAGAACCATGAAGATATCGTTCAATCAATTGGCCCCATTTTACTTTTTCCTGCTCCGATACTTTCGCATAACCATATCCTGGGAGGTCTACCAGATACATTTCTTCATTGATATTATAGAAATTAATCGTCTGCGTTTTTCCTGGTGTTGCCGAGATACGTGCATATGACTTACGGTTGATCAAAGCATTAATCAGCGAAGATTTCCCTACGTTAGATTTTCCCGCAAATGCAATTTCCGGCAATGTATTCTCTGGCAACTTACTGGTTATTCCGCATACCGTTTCCAAATTAACATTTCTGATTATCATAATTTTTCCCCTTATTTGTTCTTAGGTTTCGCAGCCCTTCTTTGCTTTACAAAAGCAATTTTCAACACTTCCTCCATATGAGATACCGGAATGATCTCCAATCCTTTCGTAATCTCCGATGAAGGTTCTTCTACATCAATTTCATTTTCTTTTGGCACAATGACCGTCTGAATCCCAGCATTTTTAGCCGCCAGAAGTTTCTCTTTTAATCCACCGATTGGAAGGACGCGTCCTCTTAAAGTAATCTCACCCGTCATAGCGAGATCTGCTCTTACCTTTCTTCCCGTAATTGCCGACATCATAGCCGTTGCCATAGTAATTCCGGCAGAAGGACCATCCTTTGGCACAGCGCCTTCCGGAATGTGGATATGTACATCGTGAGATTTGAAGAAATCTTCTGGAATCTTATATTCTTTACTGACTGAACGGATATAGCTGATTCCTGTTCTGGCTGATTCCTTCATAACATCTCCCAGCTGACCTGTCAGTAAGATCTCTCCCTCTCCTGGCATGACATTTACTTCTATCTGAAGGGTATCTCCACCCACACTGGTCCATGCAAGTCCACGGACGATTCCCACTTCATCGGAATCGTTCTTCATCTGATAGATATAAAGCTCCTTGCCAAGATATGTATGAAGATTGCGCTCCGTTACATGAACCGCGTTCTTCTTTGTCTCCAGAATCTCTCTTGCTGCTTTCCGGCAGATATCTCCAATCTTTCTCTCCAGTTGTCTGACTCCAGCCTCTTTCGTATAATTTCGCGCAATCTTCCACAACGCTTTCTTACTGATGGTCAATTGTTCCGATGTAAGGCCATGCTTTTCCATCTGCTTGGGAATCAGGTGCTCCATGGCAATATGCATCTTTTCATTCTCCGTGTAACTGCTGACCTCAATCACTTCCATACGATCCAGAAGCGGTCTTGGAATTGTCTGTAAAGTATTCGCAGTCGTTACAAACAGTACCTCTGACAAATCTACCGGAACCTCCAGATAATGATCACGGAACTTATGGTTCTGCTCACTGTCCAATACTTCTAATAACGCAGAGAAAGTATCTCCTTTATAATCATTGCTGACCTTGTCAATCTCATCCAATAACATCAATGGATTCTTCACGCCTGCTTGTTTTAATCCATTAGCAATTCTTCCTGGCATTGCTCCTACATAAGTCTTACGATGTCCACGAATCTCAGCTTCATCACGTACACCACCAAGAGAAATGCGCACATAAGGCTTCTTCAATGCCCTGGCTAATGATTTCGCTATCGATGTTTTTCCAGTTCCCGGAGGTCCCACCAGGCACAGAATTGGCGTCTCACCTTTCTTTGTAAGCGCACGAACTGCCAGAAATTCCAGCACTCGTTCTTTTACTTTCTCTAATCCATAATGATCTTCTTCCAATACTTGCTTCGCAAAGGCAATATCCTGATGTTCTTCACACATCTTATCCCATGGCATCTCCAGAACCGTCTCAATATAAGTACGTGTAACTCCGATTTCTGCGGGATTACCCATGGAATTTTTAAATCTTTTAATTTCTTTATTAAGCTTTTCCTTCACTTCTTCCGGCGCCTGAAGTTCATCCGTTTTCTGTTGGAATTCTTCTGCATCTGACAACGTATTGTCATCTCCCAATTCTTCACGGATCAGTTTTAACTCTTCGCGGAGAATGTATTCTCTCTGATTTTTATCTACTCTTTCTTTTACCTTTGCCTGAATCTCATCTTTTACATTCAAAATCTGAATCTCATTAACTAACTTATAGGCAAGCAATTCATATCTTCTCATCAGATTCGTTTCCTCCAGCAATTGCTGGGCATCCAGATAAGAGAAGGGAACATTTGCTGCAATAACATTTACTAATCTTGACAATTCATTTATATTTTCAATCTGAAGCGCCAACTCTTTTGATAATTTTGGATTCTTCAAAAGGTACTCTTTAAAAAAATCCTTCATTCCCCGAAGCATGGCTTCCATATTTAACGGATGTTCTTCCGCTCCTATATCTTCTACAGAAGTATCCTCATCTGGCATTATAGTAACATTGGCTCTAAGATAAGGTTCTTCAAATTCTATCGTATTTATACATGCTCTGGTATCCCCAGACACCAGGACTCTGTTTATTTTCTTCGGTAATTTTACAATCTGACGGATGGTTGCAACGCATCCAACCTGATATACATCTGCCATTTTCGGGTCTTCTGCCTCAATATCCTTCTGGGCTGACAAGAATATCTTTTGATTCCCTTCCATAGCTTCTTCAATAGCCTTGAGCGATTTTTCACGGCTGACATCAAAATGGCGCACCATTTCCGGTAATACAGCAACTCCTCTCAAAGCTACCATTGGCAGACTCATTGTCTCTCTGTTCATAAATATTTCTCCTAATCACAGTACTTATAGATTAAAAACAAGCGGGCACAACTGAACTATTTGCACCCGCCTTTTGTTATTATGCACTTTCAAATCTTACGGATGTGTGAACACACTCCGGTTCTCCGATTCCTTTTACGACGTCTTCTGTAATACGGCATGACTTTAACGTCTCATCTGATGGAGCCTGATACATGATATCCATCATGATATTCTCCATAATCGCACGCAAACCTCTGGCGCCAGTTTTTCTCTTAAGCGAAGTTTCAGCAACTGCCTCAAGTGCTTCGTCATCAAAAATCAATTCAACGCCATCTAACTCCAACATTTTCTGATATTGTTTTACAATTGCATTCTTTGGTTCTGTCAGAATCCGAATTAAAGCTTCTCTGTCTAACATTTCCAAAGATACCGTAACCGGAACACGCCCTACCAATTCTGGGATCAGGCCGTATTTTACAAGATCCTGCGGCAGCACCTGCTGCAGTAACCGGTCAACATCATTCTCATGCTTTTCTACAATCTCAACATTAAATCCAATGGATTTCTGATCAATACGTTTTTCAATAATCTTATCAATTCCTTCAAACGCACCGCCACAAATAAACAGGATGTTGGTAGTATCGATCTGAATCAATTCCTGATGAGGATGTTTTCTTCCTCCCTGTGGCGGAACATTCGCAACAGTTCCTTCCACAATCTTAAGCAATGCCTGCTGAACACCTTCTCCAGAAACATCTCTTGTGATAGATGGATTTTCTGATTTACGCGTAATCTTATCAATTTCATCAATGTAAATGATACCATATTCAGCACGCTCAATATCCCCATCGGCAGCCTGGATCAGCTTCAGGAGAATATTCTCCACATCTTCCCCTACATATCCGGCTTCCGTCAGAGCAGTCGCATCCGCAATAGCAAATGGAACACCCAAAATCTTCGCAAGAGATTGTGCGAGCAATGTCTTACCACATCCGGTAGGACCAAGCATAAGAATATTACTCTTGCTCAATTCCACTCCCAGATCTTTTCCTGCCATGATCCTCTTATAATGATTGTATACAGCAACTGATAAGACTTTCTTTGCCTCATCCTGACCAATTACATACTCATCCAGAAATTCCTTGATCTCTTCCGGCTTTAACAGATTAATATCCGCAAATGGATTCCATCTTCTTCCATTGTCGTATTCGAATTCTTCTTCTATAATCTCAGAGCAGACGTCCACACACTCATCACAGATATATGCCCCATTAGGACCTGCGATCAATTTTCTTACCTGATTCTGCGTCTTATTACAGAAGGAGCATCTCACCTGATCATCGTTCTTTCCTACCACACTCTCACCTCGTCTAAGGACAGATGCCTTGCACTAGCGTCTCGTGATTACCTCATCGATCAAGCCATATGCTTTTGCTTCTTCCGCAGACATGAAGTTGTCACGCTCTGTATCAGCGCTGATCACATCTAACGGCTGTCCTGTATTTTCTGCTAATATCTGATTTAATTTCTGACGGATCTTCAAAATATGTTCTGCCGCAATCTTAATCTCAGTTGCCTGCCCCTGTGCACCGCCTGATGGCTGGTGAATCATAATCTCTGCATTTGGAAGAGCCAGTCTCTTGCCCTTCGTTCCCCCTGCCAGCAAGAAAGATCCCATACTTGCAGCCATACCGATACAGATAGTCTCTATGTCACATTTGATATACTGCATGGTATCATAGATCGCCATACCGGCTGTCACAGAACCTCCCGGGCTGTTAATATACAGATGGATATCCTTCTCAGGATCCTCTGCTTCCAGGAATAACAGCTGAGCTACGATCACACTCGCAGATGCATCTGTCACTTCTTCTCCCAGGAAAATAATTCTATCTTTCAATAATCTTGAATAGATGTCGTAGGAGCGTTCCCCGCGGCTTGTCTGTTCAATGACATAAGGTACTAAACTCATGTATATGCCTCCTCCTGACTACATATTCTTATTTTTCAACAGCATTCTCTACCAAGAAGGTAACAGCCTCCTGAACTGCCATATCTTCTTTCATCTGTTTCTTTTCATTGTCGCTCATGAACTCTTTGAGCTTATCAACTTCCATCTTATAAGCTTCTGCCATCTTAGCCAGCTCTTCATCTAACTTTTCATCACTGATCTCAATATTCTCAGCTTTTGCAATTGCCTCTAATACAAGACGTGTCTCGATACGTTTGATTGCCTGAGGTCTCATCTCTTCTAACATCTTATCAGCAGTCATTCCTGTAAACTGGAAGTACTGTTCCATAGTAAGTCCCTGAGACTGGATTCTCTGACCGAAGTCTTCTACCATCTGTAAAGCCTGAGTCTCGATCATAGCCTTTGGAATCTCATACTCTGCATTCTTAACAGCCTGCTCAACAACCTGATCTTCCTGCTTTGTCTTGCCTTCAGAAGCTTTCTGTTCTTTAATCTTTGCCTTAATATCAGCTTTGTATTCTTCTAATGTGTCAAATTCTGAAACTTCTGCTGCGAATTCATCATCAATCTCCGGAAGTTCTTTTGCCTTGATCTCATGGATTGTGCATTTGAATACAGCTGCTTTTCCTTTCAGATCTTCTGCATGATAATCTTCTGGGAATGTTACATTGACTTCTACTTCTTTTTCAGCTTCAGCGCCAACCAATTGCTCTTCGAAGCCTGGGATAAATGATCCGGAACCAATTGTCAGCGGATAGTTCTCTCCTTTACCGCCTTCGAAAGCAACGCCATCAACAAATCCTTCAAAATCAAGGATTACTTCATCTCCATCCTGAACCGGACGGTCCTCTACTGTAATTGTTCTTGCGTTCTTCTCAGCTTCTTCCTGAACCTTTGCATCTACTTCCTTCTGTGTGACACGTGTAGAGATCTTATCTACTTCAAGTCCTTTGTACTCACCAAGAGTAACCTCTGGCTTTGTTGCAACTTCTGCTGTAAAGATAAATGGCTTTCCTTTTTCGATCTGAACAACATCGATCTCTGGTCTGGATACGATCTCAAGTTCACATTCATCATATGCATCTGCGTATGCCTTTGGAATCAGAGCATTTGCTGCATCATCGTAAAAGATCTCTGCGCCGTACATTTTTTCAATCATCTGACGTGGTACTTTTCCTTTACGGAATCCTGGAAGAGAGATCTTGTTTTTCTGCTTCATATAGGCACTCTGAAGCGCTTTCTCTAAATCATCGGCAGAAACTTCAATGGTAAGTTTTGCCATGTTTTTTTCTAATTTTTCTACCTGTAAACTCATTTACTATTTCCTCCTGTTTCTATACTCTTTCGGGTTGCCTATCTTTCGGTAGTCGGGAAGATGGGCAGACTATACTACATTACATTCACCAAAGAAGTATAACACAAAGCTTCTGAAATATCTAGCCTTGAATTTCATCTAACCGAAGTATTTTTCGGATTAATTGGTCCATATCATCCTCATCAATGTAATATTCCTTGTCTTTATCCTGTTTTACATGAAGAACTACACTTTTCTTTTCCCCATATTGGCTGTCCATATAAGCGACTTCCAAAAGTTCATAGGCATGATTCACGATATCATTTAATATCTGTTGAGTAGTCTCTTCCTCCGATGTGCCTTCATACTCTCCATTTTTTATCTTCTGAGCGATTTTTAACGAATCTTCCGTCAAAAGCTGCTGAAAATCTACGAATACATCAGACGGCTGAATCTCAACCGTTACTTCATATTCTCCTTTACCTGTCTTCTTGGCTTCTCTCACGTTATAACGCATAGTCATGAATATCTTAGATACCAGTTCTGCAAACTGTGATGTCTTCGTGTCGCTCATCTCAATCTCATTCGTAATGTTACTGGAAACAAACTGATCAATCGAATCACGGTACATCTGCATCAAGGATTCTTCCGTTGCATCTTTTGAATACTTCTTCGCCTGTGTAATATCTCCCTGAAAGGTCAGATCAAGAACTGCCTGTACATATCCGGCTGCATCAAACTTTTTTCCACATCCTGTCGCTGTTAACATTAACACCACGATCAACACGCACAGTTTTCCCCACTTTTTTCGCTTATTCATCACCATTTTCATAGTCGCTTCTCTTAATAATATATGATTGCATCTGCAATCTCAGCTGCCTTTTCTGGTCCTGACAGAACTTCAATCAATTTCAGCGCAAAGTCTATCGCCGTTCCAACTCCCCGGCTGGTAATAATATTGCCATCTACCGTTACATTCGCTCCAGTCATAACTGCACCCTGAATCTCCTTTTCAACAGATGGATAACAGCTGACACGCTTTCCTTTCAGTAAACCCAGATTGCCAAGTACCGTTGGTGCTGCACAGATTGCTCCAACATATTTTCCCTCGTTATAAAAATCTTTTACAACTCTACGGACACCTTCATGCTCATTCAAATTTGTGGTCCCCGGCATTCCTCCCGGCAGAACAATCATATCAGATTCCACAAAATTAACCTCTTCAAACAGATCCTCTGTCTGGACATTGATTCCATGTGCTCCATGAACCGTATATTCTTCTGTAGTGGAAACAGTATCCACATAAATTTTTGCTCTTCTAAGTAAATCAACCACTGTCAGTGCTTCAACTTCTTCAAATCCATCAGCTAAAATTACACTTACTTTTTTCATCACTATCATCCTCCTTAACATTTGATTCTAACACCGTTTACTTTTGGTGTAAACTATATTATGATACCTATAATACTTTTTTTGATTCATAGACAGGAGGTCCGAAACATTGGAAATAGAACGTAAATATCTCGTACAGCAACTGCCTGAATCTCTGAGCGGCTATCCATGCCGAATCATTGAACAAGGCTATCTCAATACCGATCCCGTTGTACGCATCCGACGTGACAATGAAAAATATGAGCTTACTTATAAATCCAAGGGATTTATGACACGAATGGAATACAATCTTCCATTGACACAGGAAGCTTATGAACATCTTCTCACTAAGATTGATGGGCGTCTGATTCAAAAGAAACGTTATATGATTCCCTTGACCAATGATCTTACTGCAGAACTGGATATTTTTGAAGGCGATCTCGCGCCTCTTATTCTTGTCGAAGTAGAATTTTCATCGGAAGAAGCAGCTCTTGCTTTTGTCCCGCCGTCCTGGTTCGGGGATGATGTTACTTTTTCCGGTAAGTATCACAACAGTACTCTCAGTAAATTATAAAGCAACGGTTTGTTGCTTTATTTTATTTTGAAACGATTCGATGCATAGATATCTATTTATTGGCCAAATTGCTATACTAACAAGAGAAATGCCTTGTAGGAGTTGACATTATGCCTAATATACAGTTAGCCAATAACTTAAAATATCTACGAAAAAAGCACAACCTGACTCAGACTACTCTGAGTCAGATTCTGAATATATCCAGACAGGCCTACTCAAACTATGAAACCAGTAAGCGCACACCTGACTTGGATTCTCTTCTGCAGCTTACGACTTTCTATCAGGTTAACCTGAACGATCTCGTTCTCGGCAACCTTCAGGACACGACGATCTATTCTGACAAAGTATCAGAAACTGTAGTTCCTTATACTTTTGTCAAAGATAAAAAAACCGGCAATACCATCTATCTCACAGATGAAGAACTGGATCTTATCACCCAGTTCCGCACACTTTCTAAAGAGAATAAACAGATCATTACCGGTTTTCTTCACTCTAATTCCAAAAATTCTGTTTAATCAGACAGTGCAAATCCATCATGTACTGCATTCATTGCTTTATCAATATCTTTCTTTGGAACCAGCACTGTAATGCGAATTTCAGAGGTAGATATCATATTAATATTTACTCTGGAATTATAGAGAGATTCGAACATCTTTGCCGCAACTCCTGGATTACTCATCATTCCAGCTCCTACGACTGACAATTTTGCGACATCTTCATTCCATGTGATATCCTGAATTGTAAGTCTTTCTTTATTCTCTCCTAACACCTTAATTGCTTCTTCCAAGTCGTCGGATGCTACCGTGAAGGAGATATCCTTGGTACCTTCTCTTCCGACAGACTGAAGGATGATATCCACATTAATGTTGTTTCCTGCAAGTGTGTCAAAGATAGCAAATGCGATTCCCGGCTTATCCTGTACTCCAATCACAGAGATTCTGGCTGTATTCTTATCGGCTGCCACACCTGTTACTAACAATTTTTCCATACCTTTTCCCTCCTTGACCACGGTTCCTTCCGAGCGATTCAAACTAGATCGTACTACTAACTCAACATTGTATTTTTTCGCCATTTCTACCGAACGGTTGTGAAGTACCTTTGCACCGAGACTTGCCAGCTCCAACATCTCATCATATGTAATCTCGTCAATCTTTCTGGCATTCTTCACCACCCTTGGATCAGCAGTATAGACACCATCCACATCCGTATATATCTCGCATTTATCCGCATGAAGAGCTGCCGCCAACGCCACTGCTGTTGTGTCTGACCCACCTCTTCCCAAGGTTGTAATATCATCATATTTATTCACACCCTGAAAACCAGTGACAATAACAATCTTTCTGGAATCAAGTTCATGAAGAATCCGCTCGGTCTCTACACGTTTAAAACGTGCATTGCCATAACGAGAAGTAGAATGCATTCTTACTTGAAAAGCATTCAATGAAACTGCTGGTACATCCAGTGACTGCATTGCCATAGCCATCAATGATACCGACACCTGCTCACCTGTCGTAAGGAGCATATCCAGTTCTCTTTTCTTCGCCTTTGGATTAATCGTATTTGCCAATTCCAGCAATTCATCTGTTGTATCCCCCATAGCAGAAAGTACAACCACTATATCGTTTCCATCTTTATAATCTTCAATGCAACGTTTTGCAACATTGAAGATACGTTCCTTGTTGGCCACAGAACTGCCGCCAAATTTCTTTACAATCAGCATAATTCCTCCTGTAACAAGTGTCCAATTAACTGGTAGCCGTCTTCCCAGTTTCTCCCCGTTGAAACTGCAGTCTTCTCATTATATGTCGGAAGTCCTGCCTGTGAACTGGTACTATCATACAATAGATATGGGATTGGCTCTCCCGTATGTGTACGAACTTCAATTGGGGTTGGATGATCCGGCAAAAGCAGAATTCTAAAATCTTCCTGTGCCTGTTTTAATCCATCCACCACAATATTCAATACCTTTTTATCGACATTCTCAATTGCTGTTATTTTATCCGGAATACTTCCCTGATGTCCCATCTCATCTGGAGCTTCTACATGAATATAAGCGAAATCATACCCATCTTTTGTCAATGCTTTCACAGCTGCCTGTGCCTTTCCTTCATAATTAGTATGAAGTCCGCCATTGGCACCTTCTACAATGATACGGTCCATGCCGGCTCCTACCGCAATCCCTTTCAGAAGATCGACAGCAGAGATCATAACACCTTTCTTGCCTGTGCGCTCCTCAAATGACGTCAATGCCGGTTTCTTTCCAGCGCCCCAGAACCATGCAGAATTGGCCGGATGCAATCCATTCTTTCTGCGTTCTATGTTCAACGGATGATTTTCCAGAATATCATAGCTTTTCTTCATCATATCCCGAAGGACTTCATCTTCCGGCAGATAGTCTCCAATTCGTTTCGTCAGAATATCATGAGGAGGTGTAAGTTCAACCACTTTACCATTCTTCCAGATCAGAAGATGACGGTAACTGGTTCCTACATAGAATTCATATCCTTCCTTTTTCAGACCTTCTTTCAGTGCTTCAACAAGAATCGCTGCATCTTCTGTACTGATCTCATCCGAACTGTGATCGATAATCGTACGGTCCTCATAAGCGCAATCCTCTTCTGACAGAGTCACTATATTGCAGCGGAATGATACATCTGTATCTTCCATATCCACGCCAATACTAAGTGCTTCCAACGGAGAACGCCCCGTATAATAAATCTTCGGATCATATCCCATAACTGCCAGATTAGCGGTATCACTTCCCGGTGCCATTCCTTCCGGAACCATAGATGCCATCCCCAGTTCAGAAACTGGTGACAAGGCATCCATTGTCGGTGTATTGGCAGCCTCTAATGTCGTCCTGCCATCCAACTCCTCCAATGGTCTCCCGGCCATCCCATCACTAAGTACTACCACGTATTTCATAATGATCTCTCTCCCATTCCTTCTAGTCTTCAATACGTATCATATGTAATATCTGATCTTTGTAGATATTTGCTCTGGTGTCGTAATCTCCTTCCATCATCACCGGCGTCGTGAAGCCAAATTCGCCTTCCAGCCCTTCTGCTTTAACGATCTCCACATCACCAAACGAATCCTGAAGCTTTGGCAACATCTCATCAGCATTTCCTTTCATACGGATAAAGAAACGACGTTTTGCATCAGCCTTATCTTCCAAATGCAGTTTTTCCTGCTTCCACATCGTCATGATGTTGCGATTCAGATGCTTTGCTGCATCCACAACGTCTGCCACTACCGCACTTGCTGTCGGAAGCTTTCCTGCGCCACTTCCATAGAACATTGCATCACCAAGGACATTGCCATGCACAAAGATTGAATTAAAGACTCCATTTACATTGTAAAGTGGGTGCTCTGGATATAACATGCAAGGTGCAACAATCGCATGAAGACGGTTTCCAGCATAGCGCTTGCTGGATGCAAGCAGTTTGATGGTTGTTCCCATCGCTTTTGCATATTTCATATCTTCCACAGTAATTTCTGTAATTCCCTCACAATAGATATCTTCAAAATCCACCTGCTGTCCAGAGATCAAAGAAGATAAGATTGCAATCTTACGACACGCATCATATCCTTCCACATCAGCCTCAGGATTACGTTCTGCATATCCATTTGCCTGTGCTTCTTTTAATACTGTATCGTAATCAGCCCCCTCATAGAACATCTTCGTCAACATATAATTTGTTGTTCCATTCAGAATTCCAGTAATCTCTTCAATCTCATCAGCTGTCAGAGACGAATTCAATGGACGGATGATTGGAATTCCACCTCCGACACTTGCCTCAAACAAGAAATTAATGTTATGTTCTTTCGCAATTGACAACAGCTCCGCACCATGCTTCGCTACCAGTGCTTTATTGGAAGTCGCTACACTCTTTCCTGCCTGCAGACATCTTTTCACAAAAGTATAGGCTGGTTCAATTCCTCCCATAACTTCTACAACAATCTTAATCTCATCATCATTCACGATAGTCTCAAAATCATGAATAATCTTATCTTGAACAGGATCTCCCGGGAAATCTCTCAAGTCAAGTACATATTTAATATTTAATTCATCACCTATTCTCTGGTTGATACGTGCTCCATTGGTATTGACAACCTCTACCACTCCTGAACCAACCGTTCCATAACCCATAACCGCTATATTTACCATATGTTCCTCCCTCAATTATCTTACAGTTTCTTTCAGATATGCATTTATGAATATATCAATATTGCCATCTAATACCGCATTCACATTGCTGCTCTCCACATTCGTTCTGTGATCTTTCACCAATGTGTATGGCTGCATAACATAAGAACGAATCTGATTGCCAAATCCAATTTCTTTTACTTCACCTCGGATATCTGATACTTTTTCTGCCTGTTCCTGCTCTTTCATGAGCTGAAGTTTTACCTTCAGCATCTGCATTGCTTTTTCTTTATTAAAATGCTGAGAACGTTCATTCTGGCATTGTACCACAATCCCTGTGGGAAGATGCGTGATTCGAATCGCAGAAGACGTCTTGTTGACATGCTGCCCACCCGCTCCGCTGGCACGATAGGTATCTATCTTCAGATCATCATCGGCAATCTCAATATCTATCTCATCTTCAATGTCTGGCACTACATCACAGGATGCAAAGGATGTCTGTCTTTTTCCAGCCGCATTGAATGGCGATATTCTCACAAGTCTGTGAACGCCTTTTTCCGACTTTAGATACCCGTAAGCATTTTCACCATTCACCTCGAATGTAACCGTCTTAATTCCTGTAATATCTCCATCCAGATAATCCAACACCTGAATCGTAAATCCTTTTCGTTCTGCCCAGCGGCTGTACATTCGATAGAGCATGCTGGCCCAGTCGCAGGATTCCGTTCCTCCGGCACCTGCATGAATCGTAAAAATTGCATTACAGGAATCATACTCACCAGACAACAATGTCTGAATCCGTAACGATTCGAACGCTTCTTCAAACTCCTGAATCTCTTTTTCAATCTCTTTTGGCATCGAAGGATCGTTTTCTTCATATGCCATCTCAATCAACAGATTGATATCATCATAAGAAGCATATAATTCGTGAATGATCTTTACCATATCCTGAAGACTTTTCAGTTCTTTCATAAATCGCTGAGACTCTTCTGGATTATCCCAGAACCCAGGTTCTTCTATCTTTCGTTCCAGTTCTTCTATCCGTCTTTCCTTGCCTTCCAGGTCAAAGTGAATCCCTCATCTCGGCAAGAGGCTCTTCATAGGCATTCATAACAACTTTAAACTGATCTAATTCAACCACTTTTTCACCTCTTTCTATTTTTTACGTCCACAACACTGCTTGTACTTCTTTCCACTTCCGCATGGACATGGATCATTCGGATATACTTTCTTCTCTGCACGCTTCTTAGGAGCACGAACAGTACTTTCATCCTTATTGGTTCCAGTTACCTTCGCTACCTGTTCTCTCTCTACCTTCTGTTCAATCTTCACATGGAACAGCGCGCGAATCGTATCTTCCGTGATACTCTTTGTCATATGATCGAACATGTCGTACCCAATCATCTTATATTCTACTTTTGGATCTCTCTGTCCATAGGCCTGAAGGCCGATTCCTTGACGCAGCTGATCCATATCGTCAATATGATCCATCCATTTTGCATCTATGACTTTAAGCAGAATAACACGTTCGATTTCACGAATATGCTCTGGTTCCGGGAATTCAGATTCCTTGGCTTCATATGCCTTTGTAGCACGCTCTTTCAAAAGATGCTTCAACTCTTTCTGGCTTATGTCTTTGACATCTTCTTCTGTAACAGGCGCCATCGGGATCGTATTATGAATGGTAAGATTTAACTCTGCAAGATTCCACTCATCATAATCCTGATCAGCACTGATGACCATATCTACAATATTCTCCACATAATCATTGATCATATGGAAGATAGAATCACGCATGTTCTCACCATCCAGAACACGTCGTCTCTCTTCATAGATGATCTCTCTCTGCTCATTCATGACCTGATCATATTCTAACAGATTCTTACGAATCCCAAAGTTATTGCTTTCTATCTTCTGCTGTGCTTTTTCAATTGCACTGGACAGCATCTTATGCTCAATCTGTTCTCCTTCTTCTACTCCCAGGGTGGTAAATACACTCATCAATCTTTCAGATCCGAACAGACGCATCAGATCATCTTCCAGCGAAATATAGAAACGGGACTCTCCCGGATCTCCCTGACGTCCGGAACGTCCGCGCAGCTGATTGTCAATTCGTCTGGATTCATGACGTTCCGTACCAATAATCTTCAATCCTCCAGCTTCTCTTGCTTCTTCATCCAGTTTAATATCTGTACCACGACCTGCCATGTTAGTTGCAATCGTTACAGCATCATGGACACCTGCCTGGGCAACGATCTCAGCTTCCATCTCATGGAACTTCGCATTCAACACGTTATGTTTAATGCCACGTCTTTTTAACATGCCACTCAATAATTCAGAATTCTCAATCGTAATGGTACCTACCAGTACAGGCTGATGCCTTGCATGTGCCTCTTCAATGGCATCACATACTGCCTTAAATTTTTCTTTTTGTGTCTTATATACCGCATCTTCAAGGTCTTTTCGAATAACCGGAACATTGGTTGGAATCTCAATAACATCCATGCCATAGATCTGACGGAATTCCTGTTCTTCTGTCAGAGCAGTACCAGTCATACCTGCCTTCTTGGCGAATTTATTAAACAGATTCTGGAAAGTAATGGTCGCCAGAGTCTTGCTTTCTCTTCTTACTTTTACATGTTCTTTTGCTTCAATCGCCTGATGAAGTCCGTCGGAATAACGACGTCCCGGCATTATACGTCCGGTAAACTCATCTACGATCAGAACTTCGTCATCTTTTACTACATAATCCTTATCTCTGAACATCAGGTTATGAGCGCGAAGTGCAAGAATAATATTGTGCTGAATCTCAAGATTTTCCGGATCAGCAAGGTTATCAATATGGAAGAACTGCTCAACCTTCTTCACACCATCTTCTGTCAGGTTGATATTCTTCTCCTTTTCATTAACGATAAAATCGCCTGTTTCTTCAATATCTTCTCCCATGATGGCATTCATCTTGGTGAACTCTCCGCTTGCCTCGCCACGTTCCAGCTGACGTGCCAGAATATCACATGCATCATAGAGCCTAGTAGATTTTCCACTCTGTCCTGATATGATCAACGGAGTCCTGGCTTCATCGATCAACACAGAGTCTACTTCATCGATAATGGCATACTTCAATCCCCTCTGTACCAGTTGTTCCTTGTAAATGACCATATTATCTCTCAGATAATCAAAACCAAGCTCATTGTTCGTGACATATGTGATATCGCAATTATAAGCAGCACGGCGTTCATCATTATCCATGCCATTCAATACAACACCTACGGTAAGGCCAAGAAATTCATGTACTTTTCCCATCCATTCCGCATCACGCTTTGCCAGATAATCGTTGACAGTGACAATATTTACACCTTCGCCGGTCAACGCATTCAGATATGCCGGCAATGTCGATACCAGAGTCTTTCCTTCACCGGTCTTCATCTCCGCGATACGTCCCTGATGAAGAATAATACCTCCGATCAACTGTACGCGGTAATGCTTCATACCAAGAGAACGGTAAGCAGCTTCTCTTACGACTGCAAACGCTTCCGGAAGGATATCATCCAATGTCTTTCCGCCTGCAAGCCTTTCTTTAAATTCTCTGGTCTTATCTTTTAATTCGTTGTCCGAAAGCTTCTGCATCTCTGGCTCCAGCGCCTCGATTGCATCCACAATTGGATAGATTCTCTTTAACTCATTTTCACTATGTGTTCCGAAAATTTTCTGTATTAAACCCATATTGACTTAATGCTCCTTGTCATTCATTTGGTCATAATATGACCACTCTATCCCTCATTCTAACACTATCTATATTTCAATTCAACAAATTCATAAAGTATTTACAAACTGTTAATTTTCCCGCAACTCTCTTCGGATGCCTGACAGCTAAAGTGCTTCAACGTCTGATAAGGGATCTTCCCTCCAAACAGATCCAACGCGCTTCCAATGGTAAAGTCCAGTTTCCCCTGGGAAATCGTCTGAAAATGCTTCAGATCCTCCAGGCTTCCGATTCCACCTGCATATGTGATGGGGATCTGATCTTGGCTGCATAAGATCGCAATCAGTTCCTCTTCCACGCCGGAAGCTTTTCCTTCTACGTCTACTCCATGTACCAGAAATTCATCACAATATTCTGCGATTCTATATAACACTTCCGGATCCAGTTTTACCTGTGTAAATGTCTGCCATCGGTTTGTCACTATATAATATTCCCCGTCCCTTTTCCGGCAACTCAGATCAATGACAACATGCTCTTTTCCGACAGTTCTGCGTAAGCTATCCATTCGGTCCCATCGGATGATTCCATCCTGGAATACATAAGAAGTCACAATGACATGACTTGCACCTGCACCGATATATTCTTCTGCATTCTCAGAAGTAATGCCTCCGCCAATCTGAAGTCCTCCAGGATATGCCTCCAATGCCTTCAGAGCCTGTACTTTTGTCTGTTCATAGTATTGGGAAGACGGCGGATTCAGAAGAATCACATGTCCACCTTTTAATCCATCCTTTCGGTACAAACGTGCAAAATAATCCGCATCCTGAACAGCGGAAAAATTCTCAACCGCCTGATCGTTTTCATCCGTCAGGCTACCGCCTACGATCTGTTTTACTTTTCCATTGTGTATGTCAATACATGGTCTGAATCTCATACTTATGTATCTCCTCGCAAATATCATTCTTATCGTGATATTTTATCACACTAAAGCAAAAAAAACTATATATGATCATAAAATCTCTGATTTTAGCAAATCAGCAGGGCACATTACATGTCCTGCTGATTGAATACACTATCGCTTTTCTGTTGTATTATTATTGACATTGTCGTTTGTGTTATTGACATTGTCATTCGTATTGTTTCCGTTTTCGTTGGTTCCATTTCCATTCAGCGCATCTCCCACATCATCTACACCGTCACGGATATCATCACCAATCTCATCGGCAACTCCATTATTATTGTTATCATACGTGGTACCATCTGTTGCACCGTTGGTCGTATTGTTCTGATCTGTCGCTGCGTTGTTATTTGCCGCATTATCATCTGCGTTTCCATTGCTGCCACATGCAGTTATTCCCATCATCACTCCAGTGCACATAAGAATCAATACTAATTTTTTGAACTGTTTCATGTCTTAATCTCCCTTTCATGTATATTCATCTATAATCAAGTATTACTTGTTGCTAGTAATATTTGCAAATCATAGAATTCTATACTTGTTTGTGACTGGGATATTTTTACATTATAAACGTTCTGCAATTTTACCACTTCGATAAGCTTCCAACAGACACTCCAGATCTTCAATCTGTTCCTTCAGATCTTTTCCGACATCTGTATCCCCTACCAGTTTCCGTTCCAATACTCTTTTTACGACAATACTGTCTGAATGAATATCACTTTCCTTTTCAATTGCCGCCTCGGTTGACTCGAACGGCTCATGAGCCGCAAGAATCAGACCATAAGAATTATAGATCAGTGTATATCCGGCAATTCCGGTTTCTTTTTGGTATGCCCTGGAAAATCCTCCGTCAATGACCAGCACTTTACCGCCACATTTGATCGGACTCTCTCCATTCTTCGTCTTCACCGGCACATGTCCGTTAATAATATGTCTGCATTCATTCTGGAGTCCGAATTCATCCATGATCCTATCCACAACTTTTTCATTCTCTAACAGACAATAATATGGATTCTTCTTCTCTTTATGTGTCTCTTTTTCCGCAAGGAAATATCGTTCAAAGGTTGCCATCTTATCCTTGCCGAATAACGGAGAATTTTCACTCAGCCAGATATACCACATCATATCCTTACCGCGTTCCTTTTCTTTGCCATCCAGCGCATAGAATCCTTTGCGGACATAGCTTTCCAGAACCTCATACAAACCTTTTCCTTTATAGGAATGCCCATAGATACGAACATTTTTCAAGCTGCCATCTTCATTCAGAGGAACACATCCATGATACAGAAGATTGTTATTATATACTTTATATAATCCACCTTTATTCAACAGGAACCTCATATGGCGCTGTAACTTTTCACAATTCAGGAAAGCCCGCTCCAGTCTTTCCATAATATCTTCTTCTTCTTTCGTCAGCGCATAAGGTTTCTTCGGATCAATCGTCGGGAAATTCTTGTCCAGAAGTTCATATGTCTTACCATCCAATTCAATCGTTCCAGCTTCATAATCAATATGATGCAAAAGATTTCTCTGTTCCATCTTAAATCCCGGATTCTTCTTGATAATCTGTCCTTCCACTTTGAACTGAATGATTGAAATTGCCTTATGCATCTTGATATTCATCAGTTTCTCTCCTGGTGTATGTCCGGAATCAGCCTTCAGCTGGAAACATTCGCACGGATCATCCTTATATACATTCAGTGCAAAGGTTGCAAGCGGAAGCAGATTGATTCCATATGCATCTTCCAGAATGTCCAGATTTCCATATCTCGCACAGATACGGATCACATTGGCAATACAGCCTCTCTGTCCTGCTGCAGCTCCCATCCACAATACATCATGATTTCCCCATTGAATATCAATAGAGTGATACTCCATTAATTTATCCATGATAATATGTGGTCCTGGACCTCTGTCGAAAATATCCCCAACAATATGCAGATGATCCACCGTTAACCGCTGAATCAGTTCGCTCAAAGCAATAATAAATTCTTCTGCTCTTCCTATTCTGATAATCGTACTTACGATTGCATTGTAATAAGATTCCTTATCGCTGATATCCGCCTTTTCCGTAATCAATTCTTCAATTACATAAGCAAAATCTGCCGGCAATGCTTTTCTGACTTTTGACCGGGTATATTTACTTGCCGCACATTTGCAGATCTCAATCAACCGATACAGAGTAATCTTATACCAGTCTTCCATGTTCTCTTCTTCCTTCTTGATCCGATCCATCTTTTCTTTCGGATAATAAATAAGAGTAGCAAGGGTCTGTTTATCCCTGCTACTCATAGTATTCCCGAATACATCGTCGATTTTACGGCGCACGGAACCAGAGCCATTCTTCAATACATGAGAAAATGCCTCATATTCCCCATGAATATCCGTAAGAAAATGCTCTGTGCCTTTCGGCAAATTCAGAATCGCCTGTAAGTTAATAATCTCTGTCGACGCTTTAGCGATGGTTGGATAAAGTTGAGAAAGTCTTTCTAAATAACGTACCTCTAACTCTTTCATAAAATCCTCCATTTTGCTCGCTTCGCTCGCTAGAAAACCAAAACCTCTCCATGTGGGTTACCCGTTCCCAGTAAATTTATAATACAGTTCCTCTAGAACTGAATTACATCGGACATATCGTATCTTCCAGCTGGTTTTCCAGCAAGGAATTTGGCTGCTTCAACTGCACCTTTTCCAAACACAGCTTTTGAATAAGCAGTATGTTTGAATTCGATAACTTCATCAGCCCCTGCGTAGATCACTTCATGATCCCCGACAATTGTTCCGCCACGAACAGCCGAGATCCCTATCTCTTTCTGATCACGCTTCTTGCGCACCTGACTTCTGTCATACACATAAGTATATTCATTATTCATTGATTCATTAATAGAATCAGCCAGTGCAAGTGCGGTTCCACTCGGTGCATCCAGTTTCTGGTTATGATGCTTTTCCACCAGTTCAATATCAAATCCTGCCGGTGCCAGTACTTTCGTTGCATCTTTTAAAAGTTTCATAAGCAGATTGATCCCCAGCGACATATTCGCCGACTTCAAAACTGCAACCTTTTTGGACGCTTCTTCTACTTTTGCAAGCTGTTCCTCAGACAGTCCGGTCGTACATAAAACTACCGGTATCTGCTTCTTCACACAATAATCAAGAAGCTCATCTGCAGCTGCTGCATTGGAAAAATCAATGACAACATCTGCTTTTACATCACATTTTTCAATGCTGTCAAATACCGGATAATCATTAGCAAGACCGGTATATGTATCAATTCCTGCCACAAATTCTATTGCTTCATCTGCTTTGACAAGGCCCGTGATCACCTGCCCCATTCTGCCATTGCATCCATGCATAATTGCGCGTATCATCTTCAGTCCTCCTGCCTTATGCCAATTGAATTCCAAAATCCTGCATCGCCTGTGCCAAAGCCTTCTCATGCTCTGGAGTCAGTTCTGTCAATGGCATACGAAGCGGTCCACAATCCTTACCCATCAATGCCATTGCTTTTTTAACCGGAATCGGATTTACTTCACAGAATAACTGTTCAATCAACGGAATTGCCTTTAACTGAAGTGCTGCGCTTCCTGCCACATCCCCTTCAAAGAACTTTGCACAGATATCATGTGTCTCCTGTGGTGCAACATTAGAGAGAACAGAAATGACACCTTTTGCCCCAAGAGAAAGTAACGGTACGATCTGGTCATCATTTCCAGAATACAGATCAATGTTGCCATCTGTCAGAGACATGATCTTTGCCACCTGTGATATATTACCGGAAGCTTCTTTTACTCCTACGATATTGTCAACATTTTTTACGAGTTCTGCCACCGTTGCCGGTTCAATATTACAACCAGTTCTGCTGGCAACACTATACATGATAATCGGAGTTTTTACCTCTTTTGCCACAGCCGTATAGTGAGCAATCAATCCTGCCTGAGTTGCCTTATTGTAATAAGGTGTTACAAGCAAAAGACCATCTGCTCCATGTTCTGCCGCATCCTTAGACAATTCAATTGCTGTTCTTGTGCAGTTAGAACCTGTTCCCGCAATCACCGGAATTCTTCCTTTTGCTCTTTCAATCGTGAATCTGACACACTCTGCATGTTCCTCTTCTGTCATAGTAGCAGACTCTCCGGTCGTTCCGCAGATAACAATGCTGTCTGTTCCATTCGCGCAGTGATAATCAATTAATTCATCCAGTTTATCATAATTAATACTTTCATCTTCATTAAATGGTGTGACGATTGCCACGCCGGCACCTGTAAAAATAGACATAGTAATCCTCCTGACTTTCATAATAATCTATTGAAATTCTACCATCAATCAAATATGATGTCAATGAAAGTCTCTGCCGGATTCTTAATCTTCCAGACATTCCAGCTTGCTGACAGATACTTCATATGCCGTTCTTTTCTCAGTCTCTGTCTCCGTCAGTTTCTTAATATATTCCCTACTCTGAATCCGTCCAATAATCTGAACATGCTCACCAACTTCAAAAGCCGAAGCAAATCTTGCATTTCTTCCCCAACAAATGCATGGTATGTAATCTGATTTGCCATATGGCCGGTTGACAGCCAGCAACAGGTCTGCAATCTCTCTTCCAAGTGGTGTCTTTCGATACACTGGCAATTTACAGATATAGCCATCCAGAAAAATATTATTCGTCTTTGCTCCATCCAGTTCCTCATCAATAAATTCTGCTTCTCTTACAAACACCGACAGAACCAGACGGTTCTTTTGTTCATCATGTCTGTTATAAGAGCGGAACTGTCCACTAACCATAATGAATTCTCCCGTATAATCCTGCGTCACATCAATCAGGCGTTCTGAGATCATAAGCGGAATCCGGTCTTCCGAATTACTGAGACGTTTTACATTAACATCCACCATATAAAAGCCCTCTCCGTACACCTCATGGCTGAATGTAAAAGGTGATGCAATCTCTCCCATAATCGTTACCTGGTTGTTTTCAATAATCTTATCTGACATAATTTTACAATCTCCCTTCCTCTGAATCGTATTTTGAGTTGTCAAGCATCCTGCGAAAATTCCCATAGTTTTGCAGGGTCATTACATAGTCTATGAAGGGAGTTACTATTTTAGAACTAAAATACTTGTAAATTTTTCGAAATGTGATAAACTAATAAAGTTGCATATATTAATAGGTAGAGAAAAGGAAGATTGGTATGAATACAAAACGTGAAGATGTACGTAATATAGCCATTATCGCCCATGTCGACCATGGTAAAACAACATTAGTAGATGAACTTTTAAAACAAAGCGGTGTATTCCGAGAAAACCAGGAAGTAGAAGAGCGCGTCATGGACTCTAACGATATTGAAAGAGAACGTGGAATTACGATTCTTTCCAAGAACACTGCCGTATATTATAAAAACACAAAAATCAACATCATTGACACCCCTGGACATGCTGACTTCGGCGGCGAAGTAGAACGTGTCTTAAAAATGGTAAATGGTGTTGTTCTGGTAGTTGATGCTTTTGAAGGTGCCATGCCGCAGACCAAATTCGTACTGCGCAAGGCTCTGGAATTAGATCTGCCAGTAATCGTTTGTATCAACAAGATTGACCGTCCAGAAGCAAGACCCGATGAAGTTATTGACGAGGTCTTAGAATTATTCATGGATCTTGATGCTTCTGATGAACAACTTGACTGTCCTTTCGTCTATGCATCTGCTAAAGCAGGTGTTGCTGTATTGGATCTGACCGATGAAGAGCGTGACATGAAGCCTCTCTTCGAGACCATTTTAAGTTACATTCCTGCACCGGAAGGAGATCCTGATGCAGACACACAAGTACTGATCAGCACCATTGATTATAACGAATATGTAGGTCGTATCGGCGTCGGAAAAGTAGATAACGGTACGATCAGAGTTGGTATGGATGCCATTGTTGTAAATGAACATGATCCAGAACGTCAGGAAAAAGTCCGTATCAGCAAACTATATGAATTTGACGGTCTGAATAAAGTAGAGGTAAAGGAGGCTACGATTGGATCTATTGTTGCTATTTCTGGAATCTCCGACATTTCTATCGGAGATACGATCTGTTCTCCTGAAAATCCAAAAGCAATTCCTTTTCAGAAGATTTCAGAACCTACAATCGCAATGCAATTTATTGTAAATGACAGTCCATTTGCAGGTCTGGAAGGAAAATATGTGACTTCCCGCCACTTACGTGACCGTCTGTTCCGAGAATTAAACACAGATGTCAGCCTTCGAGTTGAAGAAATGGACAACACCGACAGCTTTAAAGTATCTGGACGTGGCGAGCTGCATCTGTCTGTATTAATCGAAAATATGCGCCGTGAAGGATACGAATTTGCAGTCAGCAAGGCTGAGGTTCTGTATAAAAAAGATGAGAACGGTAAATTACTAGAACCTATGGAGGCAGCTTACATTGATGTCCCAGATGAATTCACCGGTACTGTCATCGATAAACTCAGTCAAAGAAAAGGTGAATTGCAGAATATGGGAACCTCCAATGGTGGTTATACCCGTCTGGAATTCCGAATTCCAGCCCGTGGATTGATTGGTTACCGCGGTGAATTTTTAACAGATACCAAAGGAAATGGTATTATGAATACAGCTTTTGATGGATATGCTCCATATAAAGGTGATATTCAGTATCGTAAACAAGGTTCTCTGATTGCTTATGAGACCGGAGAATCTGTCACTTATGGATTATTCAGTGCTCAGGAACGTGGTGTCCTTTTTATCGGACCTGGAGAAAAAGTATATTCCGGTATGGTTATCGGAGAAAATGCAAAGACCGATGATATCGAAGTCAATGTATGTAAGACCAAACATCTTACCAACACTCGTTCTTCCAGTGCAGACGAAGCCCTTCGCCTGACACCGCCAAAAATCCTCAGTCTGGAAGAAGCACTTGACTTTATTGATACCGATGAATTACTGGAAGTAACTCCAAAAACCCTTAGAATCCGCAAAAAAATCTTAGATCCTAAGATGAGAAAACGAGGAAATAAATAATGACATTTTTATGGCTGTTGGAAGGAATTCGCACTCCTTTCTTAGATAAATTGATGCAACTAATCACTTATTTTGGCCAGGAACTGATTATCATAGCGGTTATCTGCGTACTTTACTGGTGCGCGGATAAGCGCTTTGCTTATCTCCTGGGATTTACGTATTTTACTGCCGGCTTGTGTGTTCAATCCCTGAAAATCACTTTCCGTATCCCAAGGCCCTGGATTCTGGATCCAGATTTTACAGCTGTAAAGAGCGCCGTCCCAGGCGCGACCGGATATTCTTTTCCAAGCGGTCACACACAAGGAGCCACCTGTCTGTTTTTTCCACTGGCTTTAAAGGCTCAAAATATTTGGTGCAAAATTCTCTGCATCCTTGCCTTTTTGTCTATCGGTTTTTCCAGAATGTATCTGGGATGCCACACACCAAAGGATGTATTGGTATCCATGCTGATTTCTATTCTGGTATCTCTAGTTATCTGGAAACTTCAGACATTTTTACTGGATGATTCACGTTATCTGAAACAGATTGCCAGCATTCTGGCACTTTTGTCATTTGCCGTGGCTGCCTATGCTCTTGTCCTGAAAAGCAATGGAACAATTGAGACAAAATACGCCACAGACTGCTGTAAAGCCGCCGGTGCAGGCCTTGGATTCGCCATTGGCTGGTACATTGAACGGACAAAAATGAATTTCGATACACATACCGGAAATATCGTCACACAGATTCTGAAGCTAATCATTGGACTGATCATTGCACTTTTGATTAAAGAGGGCTTTTCCATGATCTTTGGAAGTTCCATCTTGGCAAAAATGGCAGAATATTTTATACTGGTTTTATGGGTACTTGTTATCTATCCATTTATATTCAGTAAAATATTAAGGAGAAATGTATGCAGCAATATATAGCTAATTTTTTGAAACGAATAACTGAAATCCTGGAATTCTTTATTTCCATTATGCTGGCCATCGGAATCGTTCTTTTATGTATCCGAATGGCTGCTTCCTTAGGTAATATTCCTGATCTCAGTATCTGGCCGAACTATGACGATCTTCTTGAAACCTGCTTCAACCTTATCATCGGTGTTGAGCTGATTCGAATGATGTACTATCATACTCCCAACACTGTATTTGAAGTATTGCTTTTCGCAATTGCCCGTCAGATTATCATTGATCACTCTTCCATCTGGGGAAGCCTGATTGGTGTATGTGCAATTGCAGTATTGTTTGCCACACGAAAGTTCCTTTTCTGTGAATTTGATATATCTGAGGCCACCATTTTTCGGGCAAGCACAAAAGTATCCTCTATTAATAAGCTCTTAAATATCCACATCCCTTATAAGGAACATGAGACCTTGCTCGATGTGACCATGCAGAAGCTAGAGGAGACCGAGACAGGATGTCATGTCGGAGCATGTGTCTATTTTGCAAATGTCGGTCTTCGTATTGCCAAAGTACATGATGGAAAAATTTCAAGAATTGAAGTAATACGTGCTATACATTAGTCTTCAAACGTGTTATACTACATATATCAGATAGATTACTTGTCTTGCCGTAAATTGTCAGACTAATCTTCTGAAATTATGTCGAAAAGGAGTTGGACAGCATGAAGTTTATCATTATTGGGAAAAACATCGATGTAACACCTGGTTTAAGAGAATCCGTTGAAAGCAAATTAGGTAAACTAGAGAGGTATTTTACTTCTGACACGGAGATTCACGTAACATTGAGCATCCAGAAAGAGCGTCAGAAAATCGAGGTAACCATCCCTGTAAAGGGTGACATTATCCGTTCTGAGCAGGAAAGCAATGATATGTATGTTTCTATTGATCTGGTAGAGGAGGTCATCGAACGCCAGCTTCGCAAATATAAAAACAAATTGATTGCAAGACATCAGGAAGGCGGCAATTTCAAACAGGAATTTATTGACGCAGAAGACACTGCAGAGGATGAAAACGAGATTAAGATCGTACGTACGAAAAAGTTTGGATTCAAACCAATGTATCCAGAAGATGCATGTGTACAGATGGAACTTCTCGGACATGACTTCTACGTATTCTGCAATGCAGAAACAGATGAAGTCAACGTAGTCTACAAAAGAAAAAATGGAACCTACGGCTTAATCGAACCAGAATTTTCATAAAGCTACAAGCAATAAACAAAATACAGAAAAAGGTACCAGAGCATTTATGTTCTGGTACCTTTTTTTGTATTTTTTCATGGCGACAGCCATGACTGAGATGCAACGCAGTGGCATCTCGGTTTATTGCGTTCTCCTCACTTTGCTCTCTTTTCATGGCGACAGCCATGACTGAGATGCAACGCAGTGGCATCTCGGTTTATTGCGTTCCTCTCATTTTGCTCTCTTTTCATGGCGACAGCCATGACTGAGATGCAACGCAGTGGCATCTCGGTTTATTGCGTTCCTCTCATTTTTCCAGGATTTCCAGGACTTGCACAGTCCCATCTATATTGGCAAAATAACAAAACTCTCCCTCTTGCATCACGGCCTGTCCATTAGTTCCTTCTGTAATCTCCGCCTTCACTGCCACAAGCTCATTTTCCGGAATCAACGCTTCTAATTCCACTTTATCTGTATATACCGAATCCAGAATCTGAAGCCCTCTCTGCCCTAAAATATATTGAATTTTCCCTAATCCAGTATAATCTGTTGAAATACAAAGTTTAACTCCCAGAATTTTGGTTATAATCACAGATGAGGCTAAGCCTTGTTTGGTTGCAGCTGAATATGCACGGACCAGCCCTCCGGTTCCCAGTAATGTCCCTCCAAAATACCTCGTTACTACCACGGCGACATTATGAATCTCCTCTCCAAGCAGAACCTCCAACATGGGTTTCCCCGCCGTACCGCTGGGCTCTCCGTCATCACTGCACCGCTGAAGTTCATTGCGTTCTCCGATCACATAAGCAAAGCAATGATGTCTGGCATCCCAGTATTTTTTTCTGATTGATTCAATAAATGCCAATACTTCTTCTTCTGATCCAGCCGGAATTACCGTCGCAATAAACCGTGATTTTTTCTCCACGATTTCTCCCTCTCCGCCTTGATATACCGCCTTATATTCTGATAACATATCGTCTTCCTTTCACACCTAATACATAATCCTCATCTATTACTATACCTAATTTCTTAAGATTTTCCTACTGAAATATGAACTTTTCATTTTTTTCTTTATTAACGATTGGTTATTTGGTATAATAACGGGGTATGAAGGAGGCCTAAATGCATGAATTATGGTAAGAAAAAAGCTTCGCAAAAGCAAAAAAAGATAACGTCCAAATCTACCATGCAGGGGAAAAGAATAGGCGTACGGCTTTTTAAAGCATTTCTTCTCTGCCTGGTAGTCGTATCGGTCGTCGGGGTCATTGGAGTTGGCGTATTTGTCAAAAAGATCATTGATGATACCCCCCAAGTCTCACCCGAAGATGTAAAACCGAAAGGATTCACTACCTTCGTGTATGCGGATGACGGTACAACAGAGATCGAACGTTTCGTATCTTCCGGTTCAAACCGTGTATACGAATCTATTGATGAAATACCTGTCGATCTGCAGCATGCCTTTGTTGCAATCGAAGATGAACGTTTTTATGAGCACAATGGTATTGACCTTCAAGGTATTGCCCGTGCTGCAGTAATTGGAATTACTTCCGGTGATTTTTCCCAGGGTGCAAGTACCATTACACAGCAGCTGATAAAAAATAATGTATTTACTAATTTCATGGACGAGCAGACATTCTATGACAAGCTGCAGCGTAAGATCCAGGAACAGTATCTGGCATTACAGATTGAAAAGCAGATGGACAAAGATACCATCATGGAAAGCTACCTGAACACAATCAACCTTGGTCAGAACTGTCTGGGTGTACAGGCTGCTGCCAAGCGATATTTCAATAAAGATGTCAGCGAATTAACCTTATCGGAATGTGCCGTAATTGCCGGTATCACTCAGAATCCTACTGGCTACAACCCAATTACAAACCCAGAAGATAATTCAAAGCGTAGAGATAAAGTACTGAAGAATATGTTGGAGCAAGGATATATAGATCAGGCTGCTTATGATGAAGCTAAAGCAGATGATGTCTATTCCCGAATCCAGACGGTAAATAGCGCTGCTCAGGACGAAAATCCATATAGCTATTTTGTAGACGCCCTGACAGAACAAGTGATTGACGATTTAAAAACACAGCTTGGATATACAGAAACACAGGCTTACAACGCTGTATACAGCGGAGGTCTCAGCATCTACTCTACTCAGAACAGAGAAATCCAACAGATCTGTGATGAGGAAATGAATAATGATGCAAACTATCCCGGACTAAAAGAATATGGACTGGATTATGCACTTACTGTTACCAGAGCTGATGGAAGTGTGGAAAACTACAGTTCCGGTCATATCAAACAATATGTGAAGAATACGTACGGAAAAGAACAGGGACTTCTCTATTCCAGTGAAGAAGAAGCACGTGCTATGATTGAAGAATGGAAGTCAACCATTGCTCAGGAAGGCGATACTTACGATGAAGTCGTTAATATTTCTCCTCAGCCTCAGGCTTCTGTTACTATTATTGATCAGTCTACCGGACAGATCAAAGCTATGGTCGGAGGCCGCGGTGAGAAATCAACCAGCCTGGGCTTGAATCGTGCTTACAAAGGTTCCAAACGTCAGCCTGGTTCTTGTTTTAAGATACTTGCTGCTTATGCTCCTGCTTTAGATTCTTGCGGCAAGACGTTAGCTACCGTTATCAAAGATGAGCCTTATACTTTAAAAGGCGGCCAGGTGCTTAGAAATGCCAATGGGCGTTACGGTGGAGACACAACGATCCGCAAGGCTATTACATGGTCTATCAACGTATGCGCAGTTAAGCTTAGTGATGAGATCACACAGGAACTTGGATTTGAATATTGTGAAAAATTCGGTATTTCTACTCTGGTAAAGAGCAAGGAAATCAATGGCGATATCTACAGCGACATTACACAGACACTTGCACTTGGCGGTCTTACAGAAGGTGTCTACAATTATGAAATGTGTGCCGCATATGCTACAATTGCCAATGGCGGTGTCTATCATACACCTACTTTATATACTAAGATTCTTGATCACGATGGTAACGTACTGCTGGAAGGAACCGGCGAAACTCGTACAGTAATCAAAGACAGTACCGCCGCACTTTTGACCAGTGCTATGCAGGATGTAGTTAATTCCGGTACCGGTACTGCCTGCCAGTTACCAAACATGCCAGTTGCAGGAAAAACAGGTACTACAACCTCTAACAAGGACTTATGGTTCTGTGGATTTACCCCATATTATACTTGCGCTGTATGGGGTGGTTATGACGATAATAAGGAATGTAGTTATGATACAAATTTCCGTTTCCGAATCTGGAAAAGCATTATGAGTAGAGTTCATGCAAATCTAGAGACTAAAGAATTTACAATGCCTGCTTCCGTTCAACAGAAAACCATATGTTCTATCTCCGGTCTATTAGCAGTATCCGGAAATTGTCCTGGTATCACTGAGTACTTTGCAACGGATACACTGCCAACGGAAAGCTGTCCAGGCCATGTAGCGGAAGAACCGAAAGAAGAGGGAACCGAAGAGAATGGTGACAATACCGAGACAGATCCAGGAACGACTCCGACAACTCCAACCGACCCAGGCGGTGGCGGTGGTGACACCCCAACAACTCCGACCGATCCAGGCGGTGGCGGCGGAGACACTGGTGGTGGTGAAGCTCCTCTCCAATAGGCGATAATTCTGAAATTATAAAACAGCAGAATCAAAATCTTGATTCTGCTGTTTTAATTCATATCATATTAAATATCATCTACTGTCGTTAAAGAATTAACTTTGCTGCCCCACAGATTCCTGCATCATTTCCGAGTGTTGCAAGAACGAACTCCGTATTCTTATTAGCAAAGAATGCTTTTTCCTGGAAGTTTTTCTCTACATAGTCAAGAAGAATCTCACCAGCCTTAGAAACACCTCCACCGATAACGATTACAGATGGATCTACTACTGCTGCAAGATTAGCCATTGCATGTCCAAGGTATACACCAAACTCTTCTACGATTTCTTCTGCGACCTTATCTCCATCCTTCAGAGCATCGAACACTGTCTTTGCGCTGATCTCTTTCTTATCTCTAAGAGAAGATGCTGCATCATCAGCTGCCAGACGTTTTTTCGCAAGTCTTGCAATTCCTGTAGCAGATGCATATTGTTCCAGACAACCTGTTTTTCCACATCCACAATGTTCAGTCTCTTCATAATTCACACAAAGATGACCAATCTCTCCGCCTGCACCATGAGCACCTACCAGCGGATGACCATTGACGATGACTCCGCCGCCGACACCGGTTCCCAGTGTAACCATGATCATATTCTTCTGACCTTTTCCAGCTCCCAGCCACATCTCACCAAGAGCAGCTACGTTCGCGTCGTTTCCTGCTGCAACCTTAAGACCGGTCAACTCTTCCATCTCACGGTTCACTTCTTTATAGCCCCATCCGAGATTCGCTGTATTCTGCACAACACCATTATCATCCACTGGTGCCGGTACTCCTATTCCGATACCACTCATCTGTGAAGCCTCAATTCCTTTTTCTTCCATCTTTTTCTTGAGAGATTCTGCTATGTCCGGAAGAATTGCTTCTCCTTTATTCTCTGTACGAGTCTTAATCTCCCATTTATCCACAAGTTCTCCATCTGTTTTAAAAAGTCCAATTTTTACAGTTGTACCCCCTATATCAACTCCAAAACAATATTTCATCTCCCATATCCTCCTATTTTTTTATTAAATTCTCTTGTACACGTTTATATAATTCCTGAGCCGCATTATAACCCATCTTCTTCTGTCTGTGATTGATTGCGGCCGTCTCAACAATGATAGCAAGATTACGTCCCGGACGAATTGGAATCTGATGACATAAAACCTTATTGCCAAGGAATTCTGTGTACTCTTCCTCAAGGCCAAGACGATCATATTGTTTCTCTTTATTCCAATCCTCCAGTGTAATAACAAGATCGATATTCTTAGTCTCTCTTACACTCTGTACACCAAATAAAGTCTTAACATCTACAATACCGATACCACGCAATTCAATAAAATGTCTTGTAATATCCGGTGCTGACCCGACCAAAGTCACATCGCTGACTTTGCGAAGCTCTACCACATCATCACTGACCAGACGATGCCCACGCTTAATCAACTCAAGCGCTGCTTCACTCTTGCCAATGCCACTTTCTCCCATAATCAGGACACCAACGCCATATACATCTACCAACACTCCGTGAATGGAAATACATGGAGCCAATTCCACATTCAGCCAACGAATAATCTCTGCAGTAAACTCAGAAGTCTTCTTTTCTGTTACGAATACCGGAACCTGTGATTGATTCGCCATCTCTAAAAACATGGGTTCAGGCTGCAGATTTCTCGAAAAGATGACGCATGGAAGCTGATAAGACAAAAACTGTTCATAAATCTCTTTGCGTTTTTCCTCTTCCATCTTCTCCAAAAAAGTATACTCTACATATCCAATCAATTGAACACGGTCTGAGTCAAAATGTTCAAAATATCCTGTAAGTTGCAGAGCCGGTCGATTAATATCCGGAACCTCGATCGCAATATGTTCAACATCAACGTCTGGCGTAAGATTCTTAAGGTCCATTTTCTCTACGACCTTTTTTAATTCTACTTTACTAGCCATATTATTCTCCTCCACGCATTATTATTTTTTTATTATATCATATTCGTGAAAAAAGTTATAGACATCCTGTGCTGATTTTTCATTCATAGAAGGGAGTTCTTTCAATTGTTCCACTGTAGCATTTCTTATTGCATCAATACTCTCGAAATGTTTCATCAAGTCCTTTCTACGAGCCGGCCCTACTCCCTTAATGTCATCCAAAATCGAATGTACCTGTCCCTGACTTCTCAATTTACGATGGAAAGTAATGGCGAACCTGTGTGCCTCATCTTGAATTCTGGTAATTAATTTGAAGCTCTCAGAATTCTTATCAATAGCAATTTCTTTATTTTGATAATACAGTCCTCTTGTACGGTGATTGTCATCCTTGACCATTCCACAGACTGGAATATTCAGATGAAGTTTATCCAACACTTTTAACGCCACATTTACCTGCCCTTTTCCGCCATCCATAAGAATCAGATCAGGAAAAGAGGTAAATCCACCCATATCTTTTCCTTCTTCTTTTTCTCGCATTCCATGTTCAAATCTTCTGGTCAGAACTTCTTCCATACTGGCGTAGTCATCCGCTCCCTGCACGCCTTTGATCTTAAATTTACGGTAGTCATTACGTTTCGGCTTTCCTTTTTCATACACAATCATGGAGCCGACGGATGCGAAACCACTGGTATTGGAAATATCATATGCTTCCATCCGTACTACTCCTTTTAACCCAAGAAGATTTTCCAATTCTTTTACAGCGCCGATGGTTCGTCCTTCTTCCCGTTTCAACCGTTCTTTATCTGTACTCAGAACAAGAGCCGCATTTTTTCTGGCGAGCTCTACCAGTTTTTCTTTCGTTCCTTTTTTCGGTACTCTCAGATGAACTTTATGTCCTCTTTTCTTTGCAAGCCACTCCTCAATAACTTCTGCGTCCTCAATCTCCTCTGGAAGCATCAGTTCCGACGGGATATACGGTGTCCCGGCATAAAACTGCTTCACAAAGCTGGACAGAATCTCTTTTTCTGTCTCTCCTTTCGCTATTTTTAAATAAAAATGATCTCTTCCGATCAATCTGCCTCCCCGTATGAAAAATACCTGTACAACTGCATCATCTTCTTCTACTGCCACCGCCAGAATATCTCTGTCATCTCCTGCTGTATCTGTAATCTTCTGTTTTTGAGCAATCTTCTGCACGCTAGAGAGTAGTTCACGATATTCAATCGCCTTCTCAAATTCTAACGCTTCTGATGCCGCCTGCATCTTTTCTTCCAACTCTTTTAAGATTACGTCATAATTTCCGTTCAGAAAATGAACCACTTCATGGATAGATTCACGATACTCTTCCTGTGATATATACCCCTGACAGGGTGCCTTACACTGATGGATATGATAATTTAAGCAAGGACGTTCTTTCCCAATATCCTTAGGCAGCTTCCGGTTACAACTTCGTATGTGATAAAGCTTACGAATCAGTTCAATTGTATCCTTTACAGCACCGGCGCTGGTATATGGTCCAAAATACTTTGCCTTATCCTTCACCATGCGTCTTGCCATCATCACCCTGGGATAAGGCTCATCTACAGTTACTTTAATAAATGGGTACGTTTTGTCATCCATCAACATCGTGTTATATTTCGGTCGATGCTCCTTAATCAGATTGCATTCCAGTACTAATGCTTCCAGTTCAGAATCCGTCACAATATATTCAAATCGAGTGATATGGGTCACCATCTGCTCAATCTTGGCACCCTTATTCCGGCTGCTCTGAAAATACTGCCTCACACGATTCTTGAGACTGATCGCTTTCCCAACGTATATGATGTCATCTTTCTCATCATGCATAATATAAACGCCTGGTTTCCCAGGCAGCTTTTTTAATTCTTCCTGAATATCAAACATAGGCTCTCCCCCCATTTCTTTCACTTCATTATTACATAAGAAAAAGTTCTTTGCAATCAAGTCTGAGAATTGATTACAAAGAACTTTTATCTGTACACGTCTTTATTTCTACCTATTCTTCTATGCTGTCTGTAACTTCAACAGCTTCTGTCTGAATATCTTCTCTTTCCACCGGATTCATACCGATTCTCTGTTCTTCTTTCTTAGGAGCATTCGGATCGATTCCTTCTACTTCATGGAATATTTCCATAAACTCTTTTCCGGTAATCGTCTCCTTCTCAATCAGGAATGCTGCAATCTTATCCAGGGAATTCCTATGCTCACTCAACAGTCTCTTAGCCTCTTCGTAAGCTTCCTTTAACATCTTCATAACTTCCTGATCAATCTCTGAAGCTGTCTCCTGTCCGCAATTGCTTACCGGACGGCCGTCCAGATAACGATTCTGAATAGATTCCAACCCGATCAAGCCGAATTTTTCGCTCATACCATACTGCGTAATCATGGCTCTTGCGATACTGGTCGCTTTCTCAATATCATTGGCTGCACCAGTCGTAACGGTATCAAACACGACCTCTTCCGCCGCACGTCCTGCCAACATTCCGACTAACATTGCCTGTAATTCCTTCTTCGTATTCAGAAACTTCTCTTCCTCCGGTGTCTGCATGACATAACCGAGGGCTCCCATTGTACGGGGAACGATCGTGATCTTCTGCACCGGTTCGGAATCTTTCTGGAGTGCACTGACCAGTGCGTGTCCTACTTCATGATAAGATACGATTCTTCTTTCTTCCTGGCTCATGATACGGTCTTTCTTCTCTTTTCCGACCAGTACCACTTCCACAGCTTCGAACAGATCTGACTGAGACACTGCATTTCGTCCATTCTTAACGGCGTTAATTGCTGCTTCATTGATCATATTGGCAAGATCTGAGCCCACAGCACCGGATGTTGCCAGCGCAATTGCTTCCAGATCTACCGTTTCATCCATCCGCACATCCTTCGAATGTACCTTCAGAACATCAACTCTTCCTTTTAAATCAGGCTTTTCCACAATGATACGACGGTCAAAACGTCCCGGTCTCAAAAGTGCCGGATCCAGAATCTCCGGGCGGTTCGTTGCTGCAAGAAGCACCAATCCCTTGTTACTCTCAAATCCATCCATCTCTGCCAAAAGCTGATTTAACGTCTGTTCACGCTCATCATTGCTTCCAAGCTGATTGTCACGACTCTTACCAATGGCATCAATCTCATCGATAAAGATAATACATGGAGCCATCTGCTGTGCCTGCTTGAACAGGTCACGCACACGGGATGCTCCTACACCTACATACATCTCGACAAACGCAGAACCACTCAATGAGAAAAATGGTACTTTTGCTTCTCCTGCAACTGCCTTGGCAAGAAGTGTCTTACCAGTTCCCGGAGGTCCTACAAGGAGTGCTCCTTTTGGAAGCTTGGCACCAACGCTTGTATATTTACCCGGATTATGAAGGAAATCAACGACTTCCTGCAAAGACTCCTTTGCTTCATCCTGACCGGCAACATCTTTGAAAGTAACACCTGTAGACTTCTCCACATACATCTTGGCATTACTCTTGCCAATACCCATCATTCCGCCACCTTTTGACATCTTTCGGGTCATCCATACGATCAGACCGACAAAAATGATAATGGGTAAGAACGTCGCCAGAGTCTGCGCCACTACCATAGATGTCGTATCCGGTATCTCCTGACTGAACTTTACATCCGCTTCTGTCAGCTTATCTGCAAGCTTATCATCATTGACAATACCGGTATAATATTCTTTTGCAACTTTCTGTCCATCCTCTTTTTTCTCTTTGATCACGATCCGGTCGCTCTGAATCTGTACTTCATCGACTTTCCCGTCATCTACCATCTTGATGAATTCATCATAAGTAATCTCATTTCCTTCTCCTGTTCCCTGAAACTGGAACAGTGCCATAACTAGAATCATTGTTATTAATGTTACTAATATAATAAAAGAAAATCCCTGCTTATTGTCTTTATTATTATTAGGATTATTTTTGTTTTTATTATTCTGGTTGTCCATATTTCTCCTCCTGTGCTTCTCTTTCATTATAAGGACAGCCTCCCTAGAAATCAATAAAAACATTATGAAAAGATTGTAAACTCTCCATATGATGTAGTATACTTTTATTAATAATGCTTATGCGTAACTGGCAGTTTTTTTCCAGATACATGGCAATCGAAAGTATAATTCTATATAGAAAGACTAAGGGGAATGAACACAATGAAAATTGGATTTGACAATGAAAAATATCTTCAAATGCAGTCTGCCCATATCCGGGAGCGAATTAATCAATTTGACAATAAACTTTATCTTGAATTCGGTGGCAAATTATTCGATGATTACCATGCTTCTCGTGTATTGCCGGGTTTTCAGCCGGACAGTAAACTGCGCATGTTAAAGCAGCTTTCTGACCAGGCAGAGATCGTAATCGTAATCAGTGCAGAGGATATCGAAAAAAATAAGATTCGCGGCGATCTCGGCATCACTTATGATTCCGATGTACTTCGTTTGATGGCTGTCTATCAAGAACATGGCCTCTATGTCGGCAGCGTTGTAATCACCAAGTTTAGCGGTCAGGAAAGTGCTACTTTATTTAAGAACCGTCTGGAAAAACTTGGCATAAAAGTATACCGCCACTATATCATTCCTGGCTATCCGTCCAATGTACCTTATATTGTAAGTGATAACGGATATGGCAAAAATGACTATATCGAGACTTCCCGTCCACTGGTCGTTGTTACAGCACCAGGTCCCGGAAGTGGAAAAATGGCAGTATGCCTTTCTCAGCTATACCATGAACATCAGCGCGGCATCTCTGCCGGTTATGCCAAATATGAGACATTTCCGATCTGGAATATTCCATTAAAACATCCGGTCAATCTGGCCTATGAGGCTGCGACTGCTGATCTGAATGATATTAACATGATTGACCCGTTCCATTTGGAAGCATATGGAAAGACTACTGTAAATTATAACCGGGATGTTGAGATCTTCCCGGTATTAAACGCCATGTTCCAACGCATTTACGGGGAAAGCCCTTATAAATCTCCTACTGATATGGGAGTAAATATGGCTGGAAACTGTATCTGTGATGATGAGGTCTGTCGAGAGGCTTCCCGCCAGGAAATCATCCGCAGATACTATGCATCTCTGCAGCGTCTTCTCATGGGATCCTGTTCAGAAGAAGAAGTCTGCAAGATCGAGATGCTCATGAACCAGGCCGGAATAACGGTTCACGACCGTCCAGTCGTTGATGCTGCCCTGGAGCTTGCTCAGGCAACGGACGCGCCTGCTGCCGCTCTTCAGCTCCATGATGGACGTATGGTCACCGGAAAGACTTCTAATCTACTGGGGGCTTCTGCTGCTCTTCTTCTGAACGCATTAAAAGAGCTGGCAGGAATTGATCATAAACGTCATGTGATCTCTCCTGCAGCAATTGAACCGATTCAAAAATTAAAGACTTTGTATCAGGGCAGCAAAAATCCACGACTCCATACCGACGAAGTACTGATTGCCTTGTCTGTAAGTGCAGCCACCGACCCGGTTGCACAGTTGGCACTCGATCAGCTGCCGGAATTAAGAGGATGCCAGGCACATACTTCTGTCATGGTCAGCTCTGTAGATATGAAGCAATTCAAAAAATTATCCATACAGGCCACTTTTGAAGCAAAGTATGAAAAAAACTCTGTATTTTTCAACGAAAAGGGTGTATAATCTTAAAGTATTTTTTTAATATAATGAATGAGAGACATGACAGATTGAACTTTAAGGAGGAAATTATGGCAGTAAAATACGTATTTGTTACAGGTGGTGTTGTATCAGGACTTGGTAAAGGAATTACAGCCGCATCTCTTGGCCGACTGTTAAAAGCACGTGGTTACACTGTGACCATGCAGAAATTCGATCCTTATATTAATATTGACCCGGGTACTATGAATCCGGTACAGCACGGTGAAGTGTTCGTAACCGACGATGGAGCTGAGACCGATCTTGATCTGGGCCATTATGAAAGATTCATTGACGAAAGTCTGAGTAAGAATTCAAATGTTACAACCGGAAAAATCTACTGGTCCGTTCTTCAAAAAGAACGCCGTGGAGACTTTGGAGGAGGAACCGTCCAGGTAATTCCTCATATAACAAACGAGATCAAAAATCGTTTTTACCGCAATCCTGCAACAGAAAATACAGAAATTGCCATTATCGAAGTAGGCGGAACCGTCGGTGACATCGAAAGTCAGCCGTTCCTGGAAGCAATCCGCCAGTTCCAGCATGAAAAGGGTCATGAAAATGTTATCTTAATCCATGTTACCCTGATTCCTTACCTGCGTGCTTCCCAGGAAATGAAGACCAAGCCGACTCAGGCAAGTGTAAAGGATCTTCAAGGAATGGGAATTCAACCGGATATTCTGGTATGCCGTTCCGAGCATCCTCTGGATGTCGGCATCAAAGATAAGATTGCCTTGTTCTGTAATGTACCATCCAATCACGTATTGCAGAATCTGGATGTAGAGTATCTGTATGAGGCTCCTCTGGCTATGGAAGAAGAGAATCTCGCAGGCGTTGTCTGTGAATGTCTGCACCTTGACTGTCCGGAACCAGACTTAAAAGACTGGGCTGAGATGGTAGAATATCTGAAGAATCCAAACACCGAAGTCACTGTAGCTTTAGTCGGTAAATATATTCAGCTTCACGATGCGTACATCAGTGTTGTAGAAGCATTAAAACACGGTGGTATCTTCAGTCGTGCTACCGTAAATATCAAATGGATAGATTCTGAAACTGTTACAGCTGATAACGTAGAAGAACTTCTGGGAGATGTCAGCGGAATTCTTGTTCCTGGCGGTTTTGGACATCGTGGAATCGACGGCAAATTAGAGGCAATCAAATATGCACGTACGCACAATGTTCCATTCCTCGGTCTTTGCCTTGGAATGCAGCTTGCCATTGTAGAATTCGCCCGAGATGTCATCGGCTACAACGATGCACACAGTGCAGAATTAAGTCCAAATACCACACATCCGGTCATCCACATCATGCCGGATCAGATTGGTATTGAAGATATCGGCGGAACATTAAGACTTGGCTCTTATCCATGTGTTCTTGATAAAAGATCTAAGGCTTACAAATTATATGGAACAGAAAATATCAGTGAACGCCACCGTCACCGTTACGAAGTAAACAATGACTACCGCGACGATCTTACATCACATGGCATGATGCTCTCCGGTCTGTCACCAGATGGAAGAATTGTAGAAATGATCGAAATTCCGGAACATCCTTGGTTTATCGCAACTCAGGCACATCCAGAATTAAAATCCCGCCCGAACAGACCACATCCTTTGTTCCGTGGATTTATCGAAGCCGCATTAGAATATCAGAAAAAATAATGATATAAATTCAAAGTCCCTGAGCTACAAGTTAAATGCATCTTGTGTCTCAGGGATTTCTTTTTGCCGGAGGAATTCTCCGTGACTTTCACTTCTCCGTCTTTAATTCAGATGAGCCTTTACGCACTTGAGAGCTTCGGATACAATCTGGTGCATATCGTAGTAGCGGTACATTCCGAGGCGGCCTCCAAAGATGACATGCGGTTCTTTATCCGCAAGTTGTCTGTATTTTTCGTATAAGGTGTTATTTTTCTCGTCGTTCATTGGATAGTATGGCTCCTGACCTTTGGACCAGGATGCCGGGTATTCTCTGGTGATGACAGTCTTTGGATTCGCCGGAATACCTGTATTGCCATAGCCCCCCTGACATCCATACTCAAAGTGTTTGTGTTCGATGATACGAGTATAAGGAATCTCATATTCTGTATAATTGACAACTGCATTGCCCTGATAATTCTCCATATCCAGTACTTCTGTCTCGAATCTCAAGCTTCGGTATTCCAATTCCCCATAACAATATTCATAATATGCATCAATCATTCCCGTAAAGACAATCTCTTCTGCCTCAGCTTCCAGTTCCTTACGATTCTGGAAGAAATCTGTCTCCAGCCGGACTTCGATTCCTTCTAACATTTTTTCAATCATCTGTGTGTATCCGCCTACAGGAATTCCCTGATATTTATCATTGAAATAATTGTTATCATATACGAATCGAACCGGAAGGCGGCGGATGATGAAGCTTGGAAGTTCGTCGGCACGTTTACCCCACTGCTTCTCTGTATATCCTTTGACTAATTTTTCATAGATGTCCCTTCCCACAAGCGAGATTGCCTGCTCTTCCAGATTCCTGGGCTCTGTGATTCCAGCTTCTGCAATCTGACGGTCAATAATCTCTTTCGCCTCCTGCGGTGTCGTAATGCCCCACATCTTACTAAAGGTATTCATATTAAAAGGCAGATTATATAACTCATCCTTATATCTTGCCACAGGGCTATTGGTATAACGGTTAAATTCAGCAAATTGCTGGACATAATCCCACACTTCTTTATCTGAAGTGTGGAAAATATGTGCTCCATACTGATGTACCTGGATTCCTTCTACTTCTTTGGTGTAGATATTTCCGCCGACATGATTACGGCGGTCAATTACAACCACCTTTTTCCCTGCTTTTTTTGCCTCATGTGCAAAAATGGAACCGAATAGTCCGGCACCAACGATCAAATAATCATACTTCATATCGTTTATCCTGTCCTCCCTTTATCACTTTCTCTCTGTTACGGTTCTTTCAAGCTATATCGGGTCTGTCTCATCAGACCATCGGGCATGACTGCCATGTTCTGTCTTTTTAACCAATAGCTTGCAATCTATTTGTTCCTTTAATTCATTGACATGCGAGATGATACCAACCAGTCTCTTTTCATCTGCCAGATCACACAGGATCTTGATTGCCTGTTCTCTGGCAGCATCATCCAACGAACCAAATCCTTCATCAACAAACATCGTATCCAGATGGATTGCTCCTGCTGTATTCTGCACAATATCTGCAAGGCCAAGTGCCATTGCAAGAGATGCCATAAAGGATTCTCCGCCGGAAAGAGTCTTTACATCACGCACGGAATCACTGGCCATATGGTAGACATCCAGATCCAGCCCTGCCTGTCCCTGACTTCCAAGATTTTTCACTTCCCGGCACTGCAGGATGAATTCATTGGATGTCATCTGAACCAGTCGTTTATTCGCGGCATGTATGATCTGCTTAAAATATTGTCTCTGGACGTAAGTCTCAAAATCCATCTTGACGGCCCCGCTTAACGTTCCGTTAGCTGTCTTACTAAGATTGCTTACTACTTCGTATTGCTTCTGAAGACTTCCTGTTTTTTCAAAATAGCGTTTCAGATGCTCTCTAATCTCTCGATTCTTCTTATTGATACTGTATAACTGAAGATATTCTTCCTGTCTAATCTTCTGTTCCTGACTGACAGACTGAATTTGTACCTGAATCTCTTCCAGATCTTCTACTGTTTTTCCATCTATTTGTTCTTCCAGCGATGTTTTCATCCCGGAAATCTGATGCAGCTTTGTATGATACTGCTGAATCAGATTTTCTGACTCCTGGATTTCTTCCGAAGACATTTTCCCGGCATGATACTCTTCTTCATCTTTAAAACATTGCTGCTGTATCATGGTATGGTATACCTGATTCTGATATTTTTCTTCTTCCCTTTGCTGTTGAACTGCCTGCTTGAGGCTGTCTGTCTGTCCTTCCAGCTGCTGAACACTTTCCTTTGCCTGCTGTTCTCTTCGTTCTGCTAATTCTAACGCTTGTCTCACCTTTTGTAAAGAGTCCTCCAATTTTTTCAACTGCTCTTTCGCAATCTTCTGCGATGCAGCCGGAAGTCCTTCACTTTTTGAATGAATTTCTGATTCCAGCTGACTAAGGTTTAGCGATACTTCCGCATGCCTTTCTTTTTCCTTCTCCTGGATGAGCTTTTGTTCTTCCACCTTCTTTAGAATCTGTTGTTCTTCTCGCTGAGCCTGTTCCAACTGCTCACTTTCCTTTTGTGCCAAAATCAGCGCATCTTGAAGCTTACAGATCTCTTCTGCGCATTGGAAAGCCTCATCCCGAATCTGCGCACCTGCTCTTGTTCCCTCAGCCAGTTCTTCCAGCGTAAATTCTCTTTCCATCACTCGGAGGAATTCTCTGGAAAATGATTTCTGTTCCGCCTCATATTGGACAGCTGCTGCTTGGAAGGCCTTTGTTGACTGGTCTCTGGACTGCTCCTTCTGATTTCTTATTCGCTTCGCTTCTTCTACTTCCTGCTGGGTTGGTGCTCCTTCTGACAATTGGCAGATCTTGGGATGGTCACAGGATCCACACACCGGGCAGGGATCTCCTTCTTCTAATTCCTGCGCCAGTATTCCTGCCTGTTCCGCCAAAAACGCCTGATATTTCTGTTCATAATTCATCAATTCTTTCAAGTACCGGTTGTGATCCTGTTCCGCCTGAATCTTCTTTTTCTGACATTCTCTTTTCATCTTTTCAAGACTTCTGCATAGACCATCAAGGGACTCTAATTCCTTTTGTCTGGTTTTTTGCCGCTCAATTTTCAGGCAAAGTCCTTCCATTTTTTCTTTGCTTCCGGCACATTCTTTTTGAATCTTCACTAAAGTCTCTTTGCGATTCATCAGTGCGTCTAATGTCTGCACAGATTGATGCAATTCCTTTTCCTTCTGATCTTTTTCCTTTTTCTTTTCAGCAAAAGATGTCTGCAACTGCTCGATCTTTTCATATAAGGGAAGTGCATCCTGAATACGGACGATTTCCGGCGTACAGATTACTCCCTGTTCCTTCATCTGCTGCTTTGCGTTATCTTTATCTTTCACGCAGTCTTCTAAGCGAGTTTTTGCACTCTCAAGTCTGTCTACGGTCTCCTCAAGTGTCTTTTTATTCTTCTGAATTGCCTCGGTGATCTGTATCAGCCGACTTTCCTCGATATATACCTTTTCCGCTCTTTTCGCAGTGGATAACCTTCTTTCTCTGTCCTGATACTCTTCCTTTTGATTCAAAAGTTCTTGTTCCTGATTCTTGATCCGTTCCAGGGACTGGTAAAGCTGGCTTAGTGTCTCCCCTTCCTTCTTTCTGCCATTTAATTCATCTATTTTTCTTTGTAGTCCTTCTGTCTCTTTTTTCTTCGCTTTTTCCAGGGCGCTGCCTGCCTGAATCAGATTCTTTAACACTTCCAGAGCTTCTTCTTTCACAACGACAGGCAATGCCTTACATTCTTCCCATTTCCCATTTTCTTCAAAATCTTCGATATATTCTACCCGATCCATCTCTTGCCTGATATCCCGAAGATGATCTTCCAGCTGGTAATAAAGCTGATTTGCCTTCCTCTTTAATTCCTCTTGAACCCGATAATACAGACGAGTCTGGAATATCTTAGAAAATATCTTTTTTCGTTCTTTTGACTCTGCATGAAGGAGTTTTAGGAAATCTCCCTGCGCAATCATTGCAATCTGTGTAAACTGATCTGAATCCAGTCCGATAATCTCCACAATCTTCTGATCTGTCTCGCGTTTCTTTCCCCGATACACATTCCCATCCGGAAGAATCAACTCCACTTTAGGGGATTCCTTTACATAACGCGGCGAACCATCTGCATATCGCCTTTTTCCAAGCCTGGTATACTCTGGATTTCTTCGAATCGTGTAAGTCTTCTCCTGATAGAGGAATGTATATTCTACATAAGTGTCCGTCTCATCGGATGCATATTGACTTCTCATCATATTACCATCGCGCCTGCCGCCGCTGGTCTGATCATAAAGGGCGTAAGTAATTGCATCAAATATGGTCGTCTTTCCTGAGCCAGTATCCCCGGTAATCAGGAAAAGTCCATGCTGGACTTTCGAAAAGTCTATCGTCTCTTTTCCTGCATAGGAACCAAATGCTGACATCACTAACCTAATTGGCTTCACTGCTTTTCCCCCTTTGCCTCTTCCAGAATCTGCATCATAATCTCCTGTTCCTCTTCCCCCATCTCTTTTCCCTGCATTTCCTGATAAAAATCCGCAAAACTTTCCAACGGATCTTTGATGGTCAGCTCTTCATCCAGTTCCTGCAATTTATTCCGTGTTCTGGTGTTATCCACACGAACCTCCAGAATATGGCTGAATACCTTTTCCAATTGTTCTTTTGGCTTATATGGTTCAACTTCATCCGTCAAGGTAATACTGATGTAATCATCCTTTTCCTTCTCTTCTGCCTGCTTCAGGATCTCTTCAAGCTGCCCCCGCTTCTTCTGTACATCTCGTAATGGATGAAGCGGCAGAAGCTCAATCTGCGGTGATGTTCCCTTTTCCTTCAGCGTCACCACAGAAAGGGATTTGTGATGACTGCTTTCGCTGACCGAATATTTTAAAAGCGTTCCGCAATAACGAATATGAGACATTCCCACATTCTGTTCTCCGTGGAGATGACCCAGCGCCACATAATCAAACTCCTTCACACATCCGATATCTATATTGTCAATTCCTCCCACGGAAAACGTCTCAGAATCACAAGTCTGCGGATTGTCTTTTCCCGTATAGAACTGATGGGAGATCAATACATTTCTTCTATTACAAAAATCAATCTTCTCTCGCTCAATTAAGCATCTTACTGCTTCTGAGTATGTCTCTGGAATTTCTTCATCGAACACCCGCCTGACATATGCAGGCTTTAAAAATGGCAGCAAATAAAAATTCACTTCCCCATATTCATCCGTAAGGGTTACTTTTTCTATATATTCTTCCTGCGTCCTCGGTGCAATTCCAGCCAGATGAATCTGATGCTTTTTCAATATGCCGGACGCATACTGTAAACGTTCCGCCGAATCATGATTTCCACTGATGATCAACACTGGAATCGCCGGTTCAATAGCAGAAAGAGCCGTCAAAAACTCATCAAACATACTGACCGCTTCCGCTGAAGGAACCGATTTGTCATAGATATCTCCAGCAATAATAATCGAATCCGGATGTATCAGCTCTGCATAATCTATGACTTCGCCCAGAATCCTTTCCTGGTCTTCTCTTAAGTTATAATGATGAAGCTGCCTGCCAATATGCAAGTCAGACAAATGAAAAAACTTCATAAAAACGAATCCTTTCTATTTACATCTGAAACCATCTTACACTATAATCTTCTTATCTAGCAAGAAGAGATTATATCAGGAGAAATAACCATGTTAAGAAACATTGATCTAAATGAAATATCTGATGGAAAGCTCTATGGAATCAACGACATGGTCAAGGCTGACTGCGGCGGCTGTCATGGATGTTCCGCCTGCTGTCATGACATGGGAACTTCCATTATCCTTGATCCATTGGATGTCTTCCGCATAACCACAGGTCTTCAAAAATCATTTGAAGAATTACTAGATGGCTTTCTGGAGTTGAATGTTGTAGACGGAATTATCCTTCCCAATCTTAGGATGAGCGGAAATGATAAAGCATGCGCATTCCTTGACCAGAATCAACGATGCAGCATCCACGCCATCCGCCCGGGTATCTGTCGGATCTTTCCTCTGGGACGATTTTACCAGAATCATTCTTTCCAATACATTCTTCAGGTTCACGAATGTCCGAAACCAAACAAAAGCAAGGTAAAAGTCCATAAATGGATCGACACAGAAGACAGCCGCCGTTACGAGAAGTATATCAACGACTGGCATTATTATCTCAAAGACCTGCAGAAATGCATTCAAACTGCCAAAAACGATTCTGAGCAAAAAACAATCAGTATGTATCTGTTAAAACAATTCTTCCTGCTGCCATTTCAAGCATCGCAGGATTTTTATGAACAATTCTATTCCAGACTGGAAGAAGCCATGGCATATACAGATCAATTTCTGTAGTCCATGGCTTCACGCCTATCCCTTCTTTAACTTATCATTCATTTTCATCTACAATTCAAACTCTTCCAACAACTTCTTTTGATATTCCTCATTGCCTGCTGCTTTTACAATATCTTCCGTACGATTTTGCTCTGCAAGCAACTGGTTCAGTCGGTTAAGACGCTGTGTTGCTAATACCTTACCTTTTGCCATTCCAGCGGCCTCGCCCTCTTCGTATCCCTCGGCACGTGTCTGACGCATATGTCTCTCTTCATCATATTCGTAGATACTCATTCGTTTCGCCTCCGCTCTGTTCTTCGACAGGAATTCTGACAGAATTCCTTCTTTGACACATTCTGTTATCGCTCGCTCCACAGCATCCTCCAGTGACATTCTATCTGCATATTCCCGTACTCTTGCCGTATACAGGGAATAATCCTTTAATGTTTTGCATGCATTCAACAATTCCGGATTATAATCCGGATTGATATTTAACATAAGCGCCGTTAACTCTAGAGAAATTTCATCTTCCTTAACGCTGTACATGTCTGACAACTTCAGAATCATTCGATCTGGAAATGGGTCTCTTCCGTTATAAAAGATTAAAAATCGAGGCGGTGGTATATTGATAACCTTTCGCCCATACAGATTCTCGTTCTTTGTAATATTCGCATAGATGTCTGATACATACAGTAAATACCGAAGTGGCAGATTCGGACTGTAAGTTGACTGGTGTTCATACAATGACAGTCTGGAATCAATGATAAAAGATACATCGTTCTTCATGGACATATAAATAGCATTTTGCAAAGTGTTGATTTCCAACAATTCAGGGATATCATAATCTGTTTTGTTGACTGCATTATACAAGGCAAGCAATTCTTTTTTGTCACTGAATATCATCTCAAAGATACGGGCTTTGTAGATGCGGTTTGAAGTAACTGTTCCTGTCTGTTCCATAAAAAGGCCTCCTTTTTCTATTCTTGCAGAGGCTTTTCCAATGCATCCTGGTCCATCCTGGAAATCCTCTGCTGTTATGTGGGTGATCAAGCATTGAGATTTCTAAGATTTTCTGATGATTGAGATGAATTTCAGACGCGTTTCGCTTAGACTGATAGAAATAAAATGCTCTGTGTGTATTCTAGCATAATGAATTTTGAAATACAACAACTCATACTATTTTATTTTCGACAGTAAAAATTACATCTATACACTACTCTTTAGTGTATCAATTTTTAAAACCATACGAAGTAGCGATCAGCAAAGCCTTTGAGTTTTCTGTTATTTTTTTCTCCTTTACAAGTTTTTTTAACCCCGCAACAGACAATGCAGAAGATGTTTCTAAATACAATCCGTTTCTCGCCAACTCAGACACCGATATTCCTACATAAGACGCTGGAACAGAGATTGCATATCCATTACTATTTTTTAATGCCAAATATGATTGTACTGTTACCGTATTGCCTCCAATTGATGGTGTATTTTGGCTATTACCTTCGAATTGTTTAATGCATTCATCCAAACTCCTAACTTTTTCTAAACGAGGAAATGGTTCTACCGCAACTAACCGTGGCATTTCTTTTATCTTTTCTGCATCAATCAAATCTTGAAATCCCTCATATATTCCCCACAACAAATCTCCGCGCGATGTAGGTATCAAAATATACTCTGGAATATCATCCTTCATTTCCTCAAATATCTCATAAGATATCGTTTTATATCCTTGCACACCAAAACAGCAACTGCCTACTGGAGGAACATTTACATTAGTTGCACTAAACCAATTTTCAGTCTCCATCTCTTCTCTGATTAATTTCCACCGACTCATTGAATCTTTCGCAATAATTAGTTCCGCACCAGTCGTTTCTATCGCTTTTTTCCAGTGTGAAGCAATGGCATCCGTTACAACAATACTACATGATATTTCATTTGCCGCAGCATAACATGCAAGAGAGATTCCTTCGTTACCACTTGAAGCTGCCACAATTTTAGAATACCCCATTTCTTTTGCTCTCGTTACAATCAAAGGATTCATTCTATCCTTATGAGAACCTGTCGGATTCTGAAACTCACATTTCACATAAAGATTTCTAATTCCTATTTCTTCTGCAAGACGTGGTATCTCCACAACTGGAGTTGCACCTTCCCCCAGAGAGATAAAATCATCAACCGGAAGCATAGAAATGTACCTTTTCATTCCTTTTTTCATCGGAAGTATTTTCAGATTTTCTTTATATTTGAATGTCAAACTAGACGGATGCCCTTTATTCAAACAGTCGGGACATCCTAACGGATACTCTCCAACAGGTAACTCTGCTCCACATTGAATACAGTACATATATTGAATCTTTTCATTTGTCACATCTAATTCCTCCGTAAAATATTATTCTGCTAGCATTGTAAAGAAATTATATTTACAATATGAAATTAATTAACCTTACAGATACAGTTCCGTTCTCCTGAGTGAAACATATGGTTTTGCCTGTCGTATCATCGCAGATTCTTTCAAATCAATATCTGCATATAGTATCTTCTCGGTATCATCTGCCTTTACTATCGTCTTGCCTTCTGCAGATACCTGAAAGCCTGTATCAGATGCCGCATAATAATCCTGTTCATAGAACCTTTCTGCCTGAGCAATATGAACCATTTTCTGGATTCCAAGAATGGTACCTTCCTGATCAATCAATATACTTGCATCATAAGACTCACCATTTTCTGTAAGATAGATATTGGGAACTGCCATGATGTGATAATCTCTGCAGGTATCACAAAAAGCTTTTACAATACATTCTTAAATTATTTTCACTTTTTCTCATATATCTCTCGCATTCTTAAAAGTAATATAAATGTGACTTATTCCAAATATCACACCACTTATGATTAAAAGGAAATGCCTCAATGCGATGCCGCTTAGCAGAAATATTCCGATGGGAATAATCGCCAGCGCCATACTCTTCCACAATTTCGGCTCGATAAAATACAGCATCCATGCAACCCAGTATGCAATCAGCAAAATTACATTTCCTACTCCATACATCAAAAAAGCATTCACAGAACAAAATCCGAATTCCGCAATTCCGATATGAAACACCATAAGAAACATGGATGCATATCTTCCAATCTGTTCCATCAGATTCATTCCCTTATTAACTACTTTATTTTCCTGTCCCCGATAATAAAATGCATAGATAAGATTCGGAAGTAACATTAATATGATAACGATAAATCCAAAGATATTTATCCAGTTTTCTCCCGTCTGTCCTGCTATAAATACAGATGTCGGTCCATCTGCTCCGCCTATAGAATAACTCATTTTAAATCACCTCTGATCAAGACTCATTATATCATCTAATCCTGTTTTACACTAATCCTTTATGCCATAATACTGATAAATTGCTGAACCGATATACTTTGTAATTCCTTTCCCATATTGCTTGTCTGTGGCTTCTTCCATTTGAGAATTGTTTCGGTAATCGTTTGCAACTTCCAACAATAAGGCTCTCGCATTATCTACTTTAAAAAGACTTTTATAATTTTCTGCCAATCTTTTTACCGCTTCCATTGCCATATCGTTATCTGAATTTTCCATTGCATGGGCAAATTGTCTGTAAGTCATATCTATTTCATTTTGCTTCTCAGTAAATTCCTCTTTATCTCCTGTTGACTGCAGACTCGCCTCTATCGCTTTTTCTTTACTTCCATATATTTTAATCAACTGCTCACAGACCTTTTCGTCTTTGAAGTTTTCTGTTACAGTCTGTACGAACTGATCAATATCTCCATACTTCTCTACTATCATCTTTTTATCTTCTTCACTCATAACCTCTAATGAATGATGAACTATTTTTTGAATATCGTCATGATTAAATGCTTCAAAGCTCATCTTCTCCTCTCCTTTCAATACGTCAGAAATTAATTCAATTATTCCGTTCAGACGGTTACGCTTCATTTCTAACATCCATTTTTGCATTTCGAGAATTTTTCGCTTATCAGCATCAGGATTTCCCATAATTGCTTTTATCTCTGATAATGGAACTTCTAATTCTCTGAAAAACATAATCTGTCGTAATTCCTTCAGCGATTTCTCGTCATACAAACGATATCCTGCTTCTGTTAATTTTGCAGGCTTAAGTAAATTAATTTCATCATAATACCGTAATGTTCTTATACTGATTCCTGTCAGCTCCGACACCTCTTTTACTGTTTTCATACTTCCTCCTTTCCTATTCATCGTAAACCGTTACGTTACTGGAGAGTCAAGATGTTTTCTGTTTTTATCTTATCATATTCCTAATAATCCTACACCCATTTTCG